>JBDRTP010000260.1:0-14989 GCA_043823965.1 Chloroflexota bacterium | reverse complement strand
GTGTATGAAAGATTGGACAGCCATTCGAGAACGATACATGCGTGACGAGCTACCTGTCCGTTTGGGCGGGTTAGCCGCGAATCTTAGCAGAATCAAATCGTTTTCGGGAAACGAGTCAAACAGAAGTGTCGTTGAAAGTTTAATCGAAGAGAGCAAATACTTCATCGAATGGACAGCGCGCGAAGCGGAAATCGAAACCGCCGCTCAACTTGTCGAACTGCAATTAGAACTTGTGCGCTGGCAATACAAAATGTCCCAATTATGGTCTGACCCGAATCACCGAAAACAGATCGCCGAAAAGTCGAATGCCTGGTCGAAACAAGTGCTGGCGAGTTCGGGCCTGATCTAAACGAACCTCCTTCCTACTGACTTCCTCGGACAGACGTTTTATGAAAGAGGCGTTACAGTCGTAAATGGCCCCCCCGATAACAATAAACCCGTTTCCTTAAAGGGAACGGGTTCGTTGCAGTCATTTCACCCTCACAAACTTCCTCTTCCCCACTTGCAGCACCCCAATATGCGGGAAAACCACCTGTGCGTCGGGCAAAACCTCCCCATCCAGACGCACACCCTTTTGCTCGACCATCCGCCGTCCCTCGCTCTTGCTCGCCACCAACTTAGCAGCCACCAGCACATCCAGCAGCGTCTGACCGGTCTGGAGGGCATATTCGGGCATATCTTCCGGCGCCTGGCGCGCCTGGAAGACGCGCTTGAACTGTTCCTCGGCCTCAGCGGCCGCCTGTTCCGAATGAAAGATGCTGACGATCTCGCGCGCCAGTTCCATCTTCACGTCACGCGGATGGCGAGTACCCTGCGCCAGCGCCTCTTCGACCGCCTTGACCTGTGGCGGCGCATAGCGCGTGACGAGCCTGAAGTAGACCGGCATGGCGCTATCCGGCAGACTCATCACTTTGCCGTACATATCGCCAGGCTCAGCCAGGATGGGAATGTGATTGCCCAGCGACTTGGACATGCGCACCACGCCATCTGTGCCGGGCAGGATGCCCATGATGATGCCTATCTGGGGTCGTTGGCCATAGGCTTCCTGCAACTTACGTCCGGCAGTGATAATGTTGAAGAGCTGGTCGCTGCCGCCCACCTGCACATCCGTATTCATGGCGATGGCGTCATAGCCCTGCATGAGAGCATAGAACGTTTCGTGAAGATAAACCGGATCATCTTTTTCCCAGCGCAGCTTGAAATTCTCACGCTGGATGAACTGCTGGATCGTAAAAGCCGAAGCCAGTTTGATGAGATCGGCCAGTTTCAGATCGAGCAGCCATTCATGGTTGAAACGGATTCTTGTCTTTTCGCGGTCGAGGATGTGGTAGGCTTGCTCGGCGTAGGTACGCGCGTTATGTTCGGTTTCCTCTTTGGAAAGCACGGCACGCAGCTTATCCTTATCGGAAGGGTCGCCGACCATGCTCGTGCCGGTGCCGACGAGAAACGTCACCTCGTGACCCAAATCCTGGAACTGGCACAGTTTCCGCATGGTGATGGTATGCCCAAGATGCAGGTCGGAGGTGCGCGGGTCGTAGCCGCAATAGTCGCGCAGCGGGCGGCCCTCCTTTTGAGTCTCGATCAAGCGCTGGCGCAGTTCGTTGGCCATGGCCTTCTTCAGCTCTTCATCGCCATATTCGGCGCCCTGCATCAGCAGGGCTACTTGTTCGTCAATGGACATTTTTAGCATAGGTAACTCCAGGACAAGAGAGTAGAGAGCCGAGAGTAGAGAGTAGTGAGTAGAGAGCAGAGAAAGGAGACACGACTAATTTCTAATCTCTACTCTCTATTCTCTGATTTCTACACTCGAAACAAAAACGCGCCCGCTGCAGCAGGCGCGTCAGTCTATCCGCAGCGGTGACTAGGGATGGGAGAAGTAGTAAGAAAAGGCCTCAGATTGCATTGCCATGCCGCAATTATACAGCAAATTCAGCGTAGTAATGACTTAAGTCGTTATTACAAATGCGCTTGTGCTATAATACGAGCCATTGTGGAGGCCCTATGCAGGCGCCGGTTCTGGTTTTGAACGTCAACTTCGAGCCGATCAATATTTGCAACACACGACGAGCCATTGGACTGATCCTTACTGGAAAGGCAGCAATGGTCTTGAATGGGCGCGGCTACATACACACTGTTTCCGAATTGATCCCTCGTCCTTCGGTCATTTGCCTGGAGCATATGATCCATCGTCCCCGTTTAAAGGTCAAGCTGACCCGTCGCGAGGTCTTCCGCCGGGATAATTATACCTGCCAGTATTGCGGACGCCACTCCTCCGACCTGACCCTTGACCACGTGCTTCCCAAGCATCTGGAGGGTGGACATGTCTGGACGAATGTGGTTGCGGCCTGTCCATGCTGCAATCACCGCAAGGGAGGCCGCCGGTTGGAAGAAGCCCACATGTCGCTCCTGCATCGTCCTATTGAACCATCTGCGAGCGCATTCTACATCTTTGGGCGTCATCTAAACGAGAACGGCGAGTGGGAACCGTTCATCACCGGCTGGTAAACTTCCCTGCTTAACTTGTCAAAATCCAGTGTCATGAAGTCTTGGGCCAATGTGATCGGGCCTGCGAAGCTCATTTTTGCCTCCGCGACCAGATCGCCGGAGGCATATTTTCCTGTCGGGTAATGGATCAGGTATAGCTCGCCGACTTCGGCCTGTCGGGCAGTATCCCCGGCCTCCGCAGCCGATGAATGTCCAAGTAACCCGCCGGCAGATTCGTGAATGAGCACATCCGCGCCTTCAGCCAGTCGAATGACCTGCGCACAGGGTTCAGTGTCGCTAGAATAGGCTACCACCTTATCGTTCTGCTTTAACTCGATCCGCAAGCCAATGGCAGGGATCAGGTGCCGCACCGGCGAAGAGAAAATGCGGAACTCCTCGCTTTCCAACACCAAGGTTCTCTCACCCACCGGCAAACGATAAAATGCTATCGGGAAGAGATTTGGCCACTCAGACCAGGAGTAATATCCCATCAAACCTTCGATACGGTCAAGTGTGTGGTGCAAGCCGTATATACTCAGGGAACGGCGGCGGCCCATCAGCCACATATTCATTAACAATTGTGGCACTCCGGAGACGTGGTCGGGGTGAAAATGGGTCAAGATCAAATCCGTCAGATCATTGAATTCCACGCGGGCTTGCTGCAAGCGCAGAATGGGGTTACTGACACAGTCAACCAGTACAGTACGTTGTTCCCCCACTATGACCATGTGAGTGTTTTCATGCTGCGCATCCGGGATGGCGTTCGATGAGCCGAGAATTATCAGTTTTGGCATAACTTATTTTAACGCCCAGAGCATCAAGCGTGGCGTGACCCAGACCTCGATGGCTGCGGCGACGGTCAAGAGTGGGAGTACCAGGCCAAGGCCGATTTTCGCCCAATCTGCCAGCGCTTCCAACAATACCTCTCCAAGCGTCCGTCCCGGGATCGGGGTTACCAAAACCAGGCCGATATGCAGAACTGCCGCGCTGGACAGGATCAAGGCCGGGGTCTCGAATATAGCGTGAGGCAATATACCAGATAGAGCCAAAAGGGTCGGGGAATAACCCAGGACTTTTACCAGCGCCAAAACTGCGCCGATCAATCCAATGTTACCGATAAATACAATCGTTCCCAGAACGCCAAAAGAAAAAAGGCCAAGCAACAAAATGACCACCATCGCACGTAAATTGTGCAGCCAGATATAATGAAAATTGATCTGCAGATTGGCCGGTGTGTCTAACGTCATTTCCATTGCCTTTTTAATACTGGCGGGTGAAGCCGCCAGGCTAAATTGGGAGGAATTCTCTAATATCCAGGTGTATCCCACAATCATCCCGATCAGGCCAAGCAGGGCCAGGATCAAGATCGGGAGCGCCAGTCTACGCAGCGTCTTCGTGACCTCGCGCCGGTACCAACCGCCCAGGGATTTCGCTTCGCCCCGAAACGCTTGCCAGAATGTAGCTCCCATCCAACGCAGATTCAATATATCGATCTCGCGTCCAAGCAGTACTTCGCGTTGGAAATGAGATAGGCCGACGCGCACCAATAACACCGCCATCACTGTCACACCTGCCACAGCCAACCACAAGACCTGGTTATTGCCCCAGAACATCAGCACACTTTCACCCTGGATAAGCAGCGCCATAGGGATGATGACAAAAGACGACATCAGGTTGGCTGCCCGCACCGAGGTGGCTTGGGTGGAAATCACGATCGCGCCGCTGACCATCAACACGGCCTGGACGGAGGTCAGCGTGATGGTTTGCACCAGCAGGCCCAGGTCCGGGAAAGGAATATGTTGAACGCGCAGGCCAATCAGATACACGCTGATCCCCAGATAGGCTGTCAGCAGCGGAACACTGGTCGCGGCGATGAGTTTCCCCAGGTAAAGCTGCCAATCTTTGAGCGGGCTGGAAAGGAGCGGCTCGATCGTGCCGCGCTCTTTCTCACCGACAAACGCCTCCAGTGCGATGACCAGGGATACCGTGATCGGGAAGAAACCGACCACCATCAGCAGGAAAGGCACCAGGCGCTCACCGATCAGGCTCGCGCCGTATCGAGAAACAAAATCCAAGACCTCCCTGGCGGTGAAATTCATCAGGAAGGGAAAAAAGATCGTCAGGACGATCATCGGAAAGATGATGCGCCAATCGCGGAACTGGTCACGCAATTCGCGACGTGCAATCAGCCAGACCAAACTCAGTTGTTCCATGCGCAGCACCTACCTTCGGCAGCACCCTTCGATGAACTCAGGGCAGCGCCTACTCGGCTCGGTAAGATCACTGATCGCGCCTCACCTGGGACATAGCAGCCAGATAGACCTGCTCAAGACTGCGCGGCGCTTCCTGCATCGCAACCACCTGCACCTGGTGGGATACAAGCGCCTGGAGTAAGAGCGGGTTGGATTTGTTGGGATCCTCCACACGAAAGCGCCGGACTGAATCCACATCCGCGACCAATGTCACGCCGGCCGGCAAGTGCAACCTTGCGCGCGGCCATTCGCCGCAGATACGCACCTCGTACTCGGCCGGCCCCAATAGACGCCGCTTCAACCCCTCAACCGTACCGCTGATTAATATTTTTCCCCGGTAAATAATGGCGATCTGATCGGCCAGCAATTCGGCCTCGGCCAGGTTGTGCGTACAGATGAGGATCGTCCGGTTTTCGGAGCGCAGGCTGGCAATGGAATCCCGCACCAGGCGGGCGCTTTCCGGATCCATGGCTGAAGTCGGTTCATCCAACAACAAGACGGGCGGTTCGTGGATCAAGGCGCGTGCCAGGGCCAGTTTCTGGCGCATCCCCTTCGAGTACGCTCCGATATTCTGCCCGGCCGCGTTCTCCAGGCTGAAATATTCCAGCAGGGCCGCGATTCTTGCCCGGCGCGCCGATCCATTCAGGCGGTAGATTTGTCCAAAAAAGTCCAGGTATTCCTCGCCGCTCATGCGCAGGTACAAGCCGTGCTGCTCGGTCAGCACGCCCACGCTTGCACGCACTTTATCGGGTTGTTTTCGAATGTCATATCCCGCTACCTGCGCCCAACCCCGGCTGGGGGCAAGCACCGAGGTCAGCAAGCGGACAGTGGTCGTCTTCCCGGCGCCATTCTGGCCGAGTAAAGCCAATATCTGCCCGGGATGGACCTCGAAGCTAAGGCCATCCACAGCCCAAAAATCACCGAACTGTTTGCTGAGGTCTTCGGTTTGGATCATATTTCTGTAACAAAAATTGGGGCTCTTCAGCTCTTAACGGGAAAAAACTTCCAAACACGAAGGTCACCCTGGCCTGGCCCGCCACATCGTCCCGATGTCCTTGCGGGAGAGCAGGCAAAGGATCACGAAGTAAAACCTATGAAAAAAGAACATCTTTTCACTTGGTGTCCTTTGTGTTAAGTCTTTCCGCCAAGAACGAGAGAGCTAAAATTGGTATTCGAGTCATTCACTGCCAGGGCGATGTCTCCAGAACAAAAATCCTGCCGCGACCACCGCCACGATGGCTACGAAAGTCTGGTTGGCGTTGATACCGCCCAACTGCGAGGCATCCAGGCGCAGGAAATCGAGTAAGAAACGCCCGACGGGATAGGTGATGAGATAGGTCAGGAATATGTCCCCCGGCTCGAGACGGTCAGCGAAGCGGCGTCCCAGCCAGAGCAATAAGAACATGCTGGCCAGGTTCCAGAGCGACTCGTACAGAAAGAGGGGGTGAAAGTAATCGTAATTTTGAAAACCTGGGACACGGTGCAGCGGATCAATATAGATTTTCCAGGGCAGATCCGTCGGCGCGCCATAAAGTTCCTGGTTGAAGAAATTTCCCCAACGACCGATGGCCTGGGCCAGCACCAGACCCGGTGCGGCGATATCCGCCCAAACCGCGAAGCTCATCTTCTTTTTTCGCAGATAAATCCACATGGCTAACGCGCCGCCGATGACTGCGCCCGGAATGCCCAATCCGCCCTGGCGGATATTCAGCATATCCAATGGATGAGTAAGATAATATTGGGTAGTGATGCCCTGCTCGACCATCGAAGGCGGCGGGGTAAGGACATGCCAGATGCGCGCCCCGACGATCCCAGCAATCACCAGCCAGAAGAGCATATCCAAAACGATCTCCGCATCCAGACCGCGGCGTCTGGCTTCCGCTTGAGCCAGGAAGGCTGCCGCCAGCACCCCCAGCATGATGATGATCCCATAGAAATAAATGTGAAAAGGTTGATTAAGGAATGGCAAGGTGATATCGAACCCGTCGGGCATTTTATTCTCCTTTGGCTTGGGGATGGTGGGCTTGATGCCGCACCCGCATTATGCGTTGTAGAGCGGTGAAGTTTGCCAGTATCGCCAAAATCCACAAGGCAATGATCGGCATATTCAGAACCAGCAGCGGAGCCAGCACCAGATAACGCTCGGCGCGGGTCAGCAGGCCGACGTTGGCGTCGAAGTTTAGTGAATCGGCCTTGGCTTTTGTATAAGAAACCAGCACCGTCCCGGCCGCGGCCAGATACACCAGGGTGCAGGCCAGTTTATCACCCTGGTTGAGGTAATAGATAAGTAATCCGGCATAGACGAACAATTCCGAGTAGCGGTCGGTGACCGAGTCGACGAACGCGCCCCAATTGCTGGCTTCGCCGCGCAGGCGCGCCATCGTGCCATCCAATGCGTCGAAAGGCACGGTGAACAAGATGAATATACCTCCCCAAGTCAAAGAACCTTTGGCGATCAAGAGCGCCCCGATGGTTGTCCCAAACAAACCCAGAAGGGTCATCACATTGGGATGAATGCCAAGGCGATTAAAGAAAACAGCCAGTGGGTCGAGCAGCCATTTAAACCAGAGCCGCAGGTAATCGCTAAACGACATCCGCTTCTTTTCTATGGATTGTTCCAAGGTAGTAACCCTTTCTGCTATTCGTTTGGGATAAAAAGCTCGGCAATGATACCACACCGACGGAAAAATCGCCAAACCAGACCTGAATTCTAACTTACACTTTCACCATTCTCTTCGTCCGGTTCGAGCAGCACCTCGCGCTCCCGCCCGCCGCCCCGCGAAGGGCCGACGACCCCCATATCCTCCAATTGGTCCAACAGGCGCGCGGCGCGCGGATAGCCGATGCGCAGCCGGCGCTGGAGCATCGAAGCGCTGGCGCGCTGCTCTTGCTTGAGAACAAGGATGGCTTGTTCGATCAGCACTTCATCGCTATCGCCTTCCGGCTGGCTCAAGAGAGCTTCCCACGGCGGGCGTACGTCTTGCGCCGGGTTCATCTTCTGCCAGAAAGCAATAATACGTTCGACTTCCTGATCGGTGACCATTACCCCCTGGGCGCGCAGCGGGGTGCCGACTTCGGGATTAATGAAAAGCATATCGCCATGTCCAAGCAAGGTATCCGCGCCGGGCATATCCAGGATAACGCGCGAATCAACCTGCGAGGCCACGGCGAAGGAAATACGCGCCGGGAAGTTGGCCTTGATCAGGCCGGTAACCACATCCGTACTGGGGCGCTGGGTGGCAACGACCAGATGAATGCCGGTGGCGCGCGCCATCTGCGCCAGGCGGACGAGGTTGTGCTCCGTCTGGTCGGGTGCAGACATCATCAAATCAGCCAGCTCGTCAATCAAGACCACGATGCGCGGCAGCGGCGGGGTATCCTTGTACCCCAACGGGGCATTGCGGCGCTGAAGCTTGCGGTTATAGGCTTCGATGTCACGCGCCTTGGCCGCTTCGAGCAATTTATAGCGATGCTCCATCTCGACCACGATCCAGCGCAATACCCCCAAGATGCGCTGGATGTCGCTCTCTACTTTGCCATACAGGTGGGATAATCCGTTAAAACGGATCAACTCGACCATCTTGGAGTCGATCATGACCAGGCGCAGGTCTTCAGGCGTGTTGTTCATCGCCAGGCAAGCGGTGATGGCGGAGATACACACCGACTTGCCGGAGCCGGTCGTCCCGGCAATGAGCAGATGCGGCATCTTGGCCAAGTCTGCGACCACCGGCTGCCCGGAAACATCCCGGCCCAGGGCAATGGCGAGCGGTGATCCAACCCCATGCGCCGTTAGGCCTTCGGCAGCACCTACTCGGTAGAACGCCTCGCTCTCCAGGATCGGACGCAGACGCACGGTGATGGCGCGCAAATTAGGGACTTCGATGCCGACATACGAACGCCCCGGCACCGGCGCTTCTATGCGCAGACGTTCAGCCGAGAGGGCCAGAGCCAGGTCACGCGAGAGATTGGCAATCTGCGCCACGCGCACCTTCTGCCGGTTCGGGTCTCCATTCTCCAGGTCGCCTTTTTCGAAGAACCCAGGCTCGATGGCGAACTGGGTCACCGTTGGCCCGATCCGGAATCCAACCACGCGCGCCGGGATGCCAAAGTCGGCCAGGGTCTTTTCGATCAGGCCGGCGGTCTGGTTGATGTTGCGCTCATCCGGACGGGCGCTCTGCTCGTTGACCAGCAGGTTCAAAGGCGGCAAGCGTTCGCCACGCGGGGGTGGTTCGGCCGGGCGATCATCCTGCCGATCGGGGACTTTAAATGCTTTACGGAACTCCGGCGGCAAGCGCTCCCCGTTCTTTTTGCCTCGCGGCTGAGGCGTGGAGGTTGATCCCGCCGAGGAGGGGACAACGGCATCCTCCGCCGCGGCCGGCTGAAGGTCCGCAGCAAGCGGCTCGCCGGCCAGCTTGATCAGGTAAGTCTCTAAGCGTCCCCAGAGTCCCAAACCGGTCAGCGCGGCGAGTCCCCATAACAGAAAAATAAGCGCAGCGCCCCAGAAAGAACCGACATACCTGACCAACAGCATCGCCAGTCCCCAGCCAACTCGTCCACCCCACCAGCCAGCCTCAGCCTGCGGCAGGGAATTGCCGCCCAGCACCGAAAGCACGGCCAGGCTCAGGAAGGCCGCGATTTCGATGGCGATGACCTGTCCCCAGTTCAACTGCACCGCTCCCCGGCTGCGACGGAAGGCCAGCAGGCCGCCGAGACAGGCTGCAATGATGATTAATATGCTTCCCCAGCCGAACCAGAGCTTGAGCAAGCCGGCCACCAGAGAAAGCAGCCTGCCGCCGGAAATGCCCAACAATCCCAGAAAGACCATCAACGCAAATGCCAAGAGCAGGACGCCGACCACATCCCATGCGAAGCGCCCAAAATGAGCCTGGAAACGGGCCAGCCGGTCTAACCAGTCTTCTGCCGGGGGATAATCGGGACGGGCAGCCTGGGGTGGTGGTTGCGGGGATTTACGGAATTTGGATTTCATCTTCTGCAACTCGATTGTGCACCATCAGGCTCCTCCGACCTCCTTCCCATTGACTCGCACCTGCATTTGACGTTCCATTTCGAGGATCAGGTGCGCCACTTCTTCGACCGCGACGCGTTGCTTACGGTATAAATCCGCTTCCGACATCGCCAGTCGCGCGGCTATTTCGCGTACTTTTCGGCCTTCGATGAATTTCATTTCCAAAATGTTATACAAGATCCACTCTACCGTAAAGCGGCGCTCACCTGTCGGGCGAATGTTATCTATCGCTTGACGCAGGATGGCACGCAGCGCATTGGACGGATTATCGTTGTGATCAATAAATGCTTGTCGAACGATCTGGAGCTGCAAAAGCGGGCTTTGGGTCAGCTTCGGTCCGCCCCAGTAGTGAGTCAGGGCATCCTTTACCCAGTTGGCAAAATCGGATTCGGGCGGGAGAGTCTCGGCGAGCAGGCTGGCCTTACTGTCATAGCGCCCGGCCGCACGCCAACGCTGGATCAAGTCCACCTGCGGTTTCAAGTCTTCCAACGAACGAAATACGCTTCGTTGCAAGCGCCTGTCCTGCAGCGCCTGAGCCGCACGCTGGATAAAAAGCAACAGGGACTGGCGTTGTTCATCGGCCAGTTCCTGGTTCGGCTGGCGCGCTACGCCAAGCAGACCCAGCAGGCGCGGCTGACCCTCATCCGTTTCGGGCGCCTGGTGAAGCGGGAAAAGCCAGTAATCGCCCCAGGTATACTCTTCCTGACCGTTATTTCCCTGACCTTTGACCACCTGCAAGGCTTCAGAAAGATCGGCGTCGGTTTGAAGGGGTGAATTTCCAGTTGTGACGATCAACGCAAGATCGCCATTATCCAATGCGGCAATAAAGGCGGACGGGGATTGGAGATGATCCCGGACGGCAGCCAGGATCGCCTCCAGGAATTGGCGCAGGTCACTCTGGGTGATCAATCTCTCTTCCAGGCTCTGCAGCAGAGTCAGGTCGCGCCGATCCCCGCCAAAGAAAATCCAGCGCTCCCAGATCGGCGCGACCAGGGTTATGGTGTGCTCCATGAGCAAGACAGTTACCACCATGGCAGTCGGCACCGCACCCGAATAAACCACGCCGAATATCTCGCCGATGCGCCGTACAATCGTCATGACGCCCAGCGCGACCGAGGCCGTGACCGGGCCGCGCATGATCCACTTGAAGAGCCGGCTCTTCACGACCCGGTCGGGCCATGAGACGCCGAAGAAAGCCACCGCGTATGCCATAACCACGATCAACCCACCGACCAAGAAGTTGCTGAACATCGCCATCCCCCAAAAGAGGAAGGGATGCTGCCCGGCCAGAGTGGAGCCGTAGAGCAGGTATGGGAAGGAGCCGAGCGCCGGTGCAGTCGCCCCACCCAGCAGGTAGATCATCCGGCGTCGCCCCGAGCGGGTCAGCGTACGCCGGTAGGCACGCCCAAAATTGATCCATGCCCAGGCCATCACCCCGCCATAATAGGCGCTGAACACTTCTGTCCAAAGCGTGCGCTGGAGATGAGGGGCGGGCTGCCCATCGGTCACCAGGGAGCCGAGGAGATAGCCGTAAGCCAGGAGGATCAAAAAAAACGCGGAAATGAGATAAGTGAAGCGGACAGCCACGCGGCGGCGTCCACGCGAAGGACGACCGGTGGTCACCAATAACGCATCCGAGAATTGCAGATAGGCCGGCGGCAGTAAGATAATCCCCAACCATTCCAAGCGCAGGAACAGGTCAATCACCGCCGGCGCTGTGGACGAACTTTCCAGCGCTTCGGAGGTGAAGACCACCACCACGCAGAGCAAAATCAGCGCAAATGAGCGCGCGACGCGATCGCGTAAGTTGAAGGATAGAGAATAGAAAAACAGCGAAAAGGCCGTGATGGCAATGCCGGCTGTAAGAATTTGGTTGACTGTCGTGATTCCCACCAGTACGTCGTACATCCAACCGCTAAGCATTCTAACCTACCCAACCTGCTTCTATATCAATTATGATTTTCTTATCCATAATTCACGTAATTCCACTATTTCAACACTCTACCAAAAAACAATGCAATATCCTGAGTCAGGTAATACCGGTCATTATACCCGCAGAATTCGTAGCCCAGCTTTTGCGCCAGGCGGATCGCGGCGCAATTTTTTGAGGGCATTTCCATCATGGCCCGCTGGTTTTTGCGTTGCACAGCCCAGGATTGCGCCGCCAAGACCAGCGTGGACGCGATCCCCCTGCGACGGGCATCCGGCTTCACGACCAGGTCGGTGATCCAGGCTGTCTGCGGGAGGATCTTATCCGTTAAACGTAAATAGCCCACCAATTCATCCTCCAAGGCGGCCACCAGCATCCCGCTGCGACGGCTCCATTCATCTGCCAACGTGTCAACCGCGCGAGGATACGCTACGACGACCGCGCGCGGCAGGCGAATTTCTCGGAAGATCGCGCCGGCCTGCCCATCCTCCCGCTGGAGATCCATTTGCCAGACGTATTCGCTCATGCAGGAGTGATTAATTGCCATCAGCACAGGCAGGTCAGTGGCGACGGCGGGGCGAATGCGCACCTCAGGCATGAGCGCGCCTCATTGGGCTACCACCCGCACCGGGACCACACAGGGCGGCAGGGCTTTTCCTTGATTATCGGTCACGACCAGTCGCAACAAATAATCACCTGGGGTCAGCGTTGTGGTATCCCATAAACCCAACTCTCCATCCTGGACAACCTTGCGCCCGGCCTGGATGGTTGACCAAAGATCACTGCTCATCGGGGCAACCTCGTACTTGTAAAAACCAAAATTGGGAATATCGGCCGTACCCTCCAGCGTAATCTGCCCGCTGACCGAAGAGGCTGGCTGCGGGAAAGTCAACATGATCTGCCCCGGGATACAACCCGTGGCTTCTACCATTCGCGAGGCGACAGGCGTCACCTGGCCTGAAGTCGCGATCAATTCGAGAGACAGCGTATTGGTCGGAACCGCTAATAAATTGACCGTCGGCGTGGTCAGCATGGATATGGCCGGCAGGCTCGGCGCCAGGAACGAGGTGAGCGCGACCTCGCCCAGGCCTACCAACAAGACAATGACCAGCAGGGCGACGGCCTGGTTCGTCCGCTGCCTGGCCATCTCGCGCTCCAGTCCAAAGACCGCAGCCTGGCCTTCACGCAAGGAGCGCAGAAGGCGACGGATGACAAACAAGGCCCCGACTGCCAGCAACAGATAAATCAGAGGCGCGTAGAGGACAAAAAAACGAAGGATCGCTTCCATGCTGCCCCGTTTAGAGATAGCGCAGCACGCCGCGGATGATCGTTTCGAGCTTCGGGGTAAGCACCCGCCCGGCTTCGAGCACCTCTTCGTGGGAGGTGGCCGTGTTGCCGTCCAGGTTAGCCTTGTTGCTGATACCCGAAAACCCCAGTACCCGGCTCCCGCCGTGGCGGGCGACGGTGACTTCTGGCACCGTGGACATCCCGACCGCATCTGCACCCGCAAGGCGCAGGAAACGCAAGTCGGCGGGTGTCTCGAAGGATGGCCCACTCAGGCCAACGTAAATGCCCGCGTGCAGTTGAATGCCGTTTTCCGCCGCGGCCTTGCGCGCCAAGTCAGATAGTTCCCGGTCATAGGCCTGGCTCATATCCGGGAAGCGCGGCCCAAATTCTTCCAAGTTAGGGCCGATCAACGGATTCAAACCGGTCATGCCCGTCAGGTCGAGATGATCGCTGATCAGCATCACATCCCCAGGCAGATAATCCGGGTTGATCGCGCCGGCCGCATTGGTTACGATCAGAATCTCGATCCCCAGGCATTGCATCACACGCACCGGCATTGTGACCTGCGCCATGCTATAGCCTTCATAGTAATGTATCCGGCCCTGCATCACCAGCACCGGCTGCCCTTCCAATTCCCCGCTGACCAACCTGCCAGGGTGTCCAACCACCGTCGAAACCGGCCAATCGGGCAGCTCCTGATAAGGGATGATCGTAGCTGCCTGAACTGTTTCGGCTAACCCCCCTAACCCCGTTCCCAAAATTATTCCAATGCGCGGCTTCTGTCTCACTCGCGAGCGGATTATTTCCGCCAGATGATCAATTTGTCCCAGCAATACCTGCATTTCATCTCTCCAATAGACATTATCGGCAATAGCTTTTTCTGCATCGAATTACACGAATTGGTCGAATTTCCTTCGGTAAATTCGTGAAAATTCGATGCAAAAGAGAATCAGGATTTATTGCCGATAAGGATAAATGAATTTTTAACCAAGTGAATTATATCTCAACTCTCACCGCTTACTCCAGCAGCGCGCGAAACGCGGCGATGGTACTCTCCACACCCGCATCGTCAATCCAATAGTGCGTCACCAGGCGGAAACGCCGTTGGCTGATGGCGCGGACGCGCACCCCGAAAGCATTCATTTTCTCCTCGACTTGTCCCGCCGTCAGGCCTTCGGCGTTGAGCGGAAACTCCTCTGCCAGCGACAGGAAGACCATGTTCGTCGCCGGCGACTCCGCATCCACCACCAGACCTTTTACCTGCTTCAGACCCTCGGCCAATTTCTTCGCCCGGGCGTGATCCTCCACCAGCCGCTCGATCATCGTTTCCAACGCGACAATGCCGGCTGCGGCCAGAATCCCGGCCTGGCGCATCCCGCCGCCCAATTGCTTGCGGATGCGGTGCGCCCTGGCGATAAATTCCTTCGTGCCGCACAACAGCGAACCGACCGGCGCGCATAATCCCTTGCTCAGGCAAAACGTGACCGAGTCGACCGGCGCGGCGAGTTCTTTCGCAGGTATCCTCTGCGCCACTGCGGCGTTGAAAATGCGCGCCCCGTCCAGGTGGACGACCAGTCCATGCGCGTGGGCAAAATCGCTGACCGCGCGCGTATATTCAACCGTTTGATAAGTCCCGCCGCAGTGGTTGTGCGTGTTTTCCAGCGCGATCAAGCGCGTGACGGGATGGTGCGCGTCATCGGGACGAATGGCCGCTTCGATATCGTCAATCGCCAGCGAGCCATCCGGCTGATTCTCCAACTGGCATGAATGTACGCCGCCCAGGGCGGATATCCCACCGGCTTCAAACAAAAAGGTATGCGCCTGGTTGCCGAGAATCGCCTCGTCGCCGCGTCCACAGTGCGCAAGAATGGCAACCAGGTTGCCCATCGTCCCCGAAGCGACGAACAGGCCGGCCTGCTTGCCCAGCATCGCCGCGGCCATCTCCTGCAGGCGGTTGACGGTCGGGTCTTCGCCGTACACGTCATCCCCAAGCGGGGCTTGCGCCATCGC
>JBDRTP010000259.1:0-3525 GCA_043823965.1 Chloroflexota bacterium | reverse complement strand
TCGCCATTTCCTGCTGATAGCGTCCCCGCGAGCCGAGGTAGAGCGTGATGCAATCGTGGGCACGCGGAATGACCAACGGGATCGAGCGCGCCACCAGACCGGCGGTCGCCCCTCCGCACAAACCGTAAGCCAGGGTGATGGCCTGGTAACCCTGCCCCTCGGCCGCGTCAATCAAGGTCTGCAAGCGGGGGTGGATTTCATCTGGCCGGTGCAGGTGACGCTCGACGAGCACGACATCCACGATGTGGGGGGATTGGGCCGCGGCATAGTAGACTGGACGGGCAAGGGATTCACAGGCGAGACATTTCAGGCGCATGATAAATTTATCGGGACGATTTGCTGATCGTCCCGACAGTCGCTCTCAGGGCTTTATCCACTTCGGAAGATCATACCGGCGCAAGTTGATAAATGACAGGCCGATAACGCGGCGCAGGAATGGGCTTACCCTCAGCGCGGGCCGCCTCCAGCCAGGCGCGTTTGGCGATCAGCGCCTGCGCCAACGCTTCCTCGGGAGTTTCTCCAAAAGTAGAACACATTTCCAGGTCGGGAATGTCGGCGATATATCCGTCGTCTGCTTCGCTGTAGAAAATATTGATGTGGTAATCCTTCATGGTTCAATCCTCCAGGTTCAAGTTATACCGTTCAATCAAATCCATGAACTGTCGGATCTGATATGGCTTGGCCTGCCCATAGACATTTTGCAGGTTGACCAATTCCCTTATCTGCGGATGAGTGAAGATGTGGTGGCTGCCGCTTACGCGCGAGAGTCGAAATCCAAATCCTTCCGCGAGCAGGCAAATGTCACTGAACGCGATATTTTTGGAGCCTGCCAGAATTTTTGCCAGGATCTTTCGCCGTTTTGACATGTGAGCTTTTCACATTATACAACCAAGACCAGCATTCCAACACACTTATTTCCCTGCATTTTCCTTCGCGCTCGCTGTTGCGAGGCCGCATAAGCCAACTGCTCATCGTCGTCGGCTTCCACCATGCCCAACTCTAACGTGGAAGTCACGTCAAAGCCATACTGCCGTAGTTGCACCGCCAGACGTGGCGACAGATGTTCATTCAGATGAAGTTTAGGCGGGGGCATAGGCTTTCTGGTCTTGCTTCCAGCGTTCGTAACTGTTCTGCTCGCGTACTTCGTCAATCTCTTGCTTGTGGTCGTGGTAGTACGCCAACGCGCTGAATACCTGTGCAGGCTTCAGGTAGTTCCACTCGGACAGGAAGTCTTCGACAGACATGCCCACTTTATAGTAATAGCCGACAATATGCCAAACAGCGATGCGCGTGCCTTCGATGATGGCCTGTCCGCCGCAAATGCCATCAATTCTCACGATGTGAGGGTATTCGGTTCGGTGCACCACTCTGTTTTTCGCGCTCATGGCAAACTTTTCTTTCAAACCCGATTGTAATCCTTCGCTGAGGCAAAAGCAACTCTTGAAGTGTTCAGTGTTCACTTCGTACTTCCGCGCCGCGACCAACTGGACTGCAAGAGCATGTCCGCAAACGCTACAGCCCGCCGACCACACTCGATGCCGCCTGCGAAATGCAGACGACGTTCCACTGTGCCAGGCGAGAGTGCCAGAAAGCCGCGGAGCCTGTCCTGAGCCGAAGGATGGCGTGGTCGGCGTGCGGGTGTTTGGCGTTCGTGCATCTGCGCTTTTTCATGGACTGAATATCATTTCAATGATACGTTACAATTCTCGACGTGTGGCTCGTATAATCTCGCGAGTGGGATAGCCAATGATTGTCCTTATCTGACCCGATTCTTCTCCGACGATAAATGCGTCCCCATCAATGTGATACGTTGCAGTCCATTCGATACCAAATTTGGTGGTTGTGTCAAAGACCGTAAAGGTCTGCTTTTCACCGTCGCGTGCCAAGCAGAGAGCCGATTTATCTTCACGGTCAAGTATCCAAGCATCACCCGTTTCTGTGGAAAATAGAATCAGAGAACCAAGGACTACCAGACGGGCATCATGCTCTTGAGCGCGCTGGATGATGTAGTCAACTTCCCGCGTGATGTTGATTTGCTCTGGACTCAAAAATTGGCATTGGGTTCGATGCGACTTGATGGGGTCTTTACGTCTTGCCATCTACACTCCTGGTATGAAAAGATTCTTGCTTGGCGGGGCTGCCCGACTGCCATTAGAAAGGCATGACGTCAAACGCCTTAGAAAGTGTTTTGAAAATCCAAAATCAACCGGAGATGAACGGAGATAAACGTCAATTGGCTCTGACCGAGTAGGTGCTGCGCATAAACGGCGCAAAACGGGCTGGAAGAGGCCAAGAATTTTTGTTCATCGCTGTTTATCTCTGGTGAATCCGAATTTAAAAACACTCTCTAAGAAAGCGAGCAGTGCGTGCATAGGCATCGTGGGCCAAAAGGAATTTCATGCGGGTACCGCTGCGATGTGAATATCTTCGGCAGCCACGACCTCCATTGCATATTGAATACAGGCACGAATATCCTCAATTTGGAGATCGGGATAATAGTCCTGGATGATTTCCTCGAATGGAATGCCTTCTCTGACCAATTCGAGTACATTCTGCACTGGAATTCGCGTGCCAGCGACACAAGGTTTCCCAAAGTGGATGTTGGGATTAACTTCAATCCTTTCTCTCATCTTTTCACCTCACGTCCATGTCTTGAGTGTTCAACGGTTATTCTACATGATTTCCCGTCCGAAGTCATATTACCTTCGTCTAGAGCTGGCTTCTGCTATTCAACGGCGTGTCCGCAAACTCACATTTCACGACACAATTATAGTGTTTTCCCTGCCAAAATGTGGCGATACCCAAGATGGGGGTAATCACCAGTGGCTTTCCAGCATACTTATTTCCCTGAATTTTCCTTCGCGCGCAAGGCCTCGGCCTGGCGAAAGTATTTGATAAAACGCATGGCGTAGTCATCGCGGCCAAGCAACAGGTCGGCAGCCTTGACCGTCGTGCCCAGTTTGATTGGATCGGTGATCGAGCAAGTCGCCCCGCTCTGGATCGCCAACGCCAGGAAGGCTTGATTGAGGCTCAAGCGATCCGGCAGGCCAAACGAGACGTTGCTGGCACCCAGGTTGATGTTGACGCCGAAGTTTTTGCGCACCAGTTCGATGGTCTGGAGCGTGACGAGTGCGGCCTGGCTGTCCGAGCCGACGGTCAACACCAGCGGGTCAATGATCACATCCTCGGGCGGGATGCCCAGCCTGGCAGCCCGTTCCAGGATCTTCTCGGCCACGGCGACGCGCTCCTCAGCCGTCTTGGGGATTCCGTTGTCATCCATGGTCAGGCCGATGACGGCTGCGCCACGATCCTTGACGATGGGCAGGACGCTGGCCAGACGCTTCTCCTCGCCGCTGACCGAATTGACCAGCGGCTTGCCCGGCGCGGCCGCCAAACCGGCCGCCAGGACTTCCGGGTTGCCCGAATCGAGGCAGATGGGTGCGTCTGTCAGCGAAGCGACCAGTTCGACCACTTTGGGTATCATGGCGACTTCATCCAGGCCCGGCACGCCGACGTTGACATCCA
>JBDRTP010000258.1:0-2216 GCA_043823965.1 Chloroflexota bacterium | reverse complement strand
GAAATTCCTGGGCGACGTTTCGTCTGCCAATCTGGAACTGCTCGCGCATGCCTTGAAGCGAGAGACCGAACAGCACGCCGGTTTTTCGTTATCCATTGGAGGACTGGGCATCTTCCCGAACTCGAGGCGGCCGCGCGTTATATGGATCGGGATCGAAGCTCCGGCCACCATGCAAACGCTGTACCAGGGGATCCAGGCGGCTGCGGCCCGCCTGGGCTATGCGCCGGAAACCAGGCCTTTTTCCCCGCACCTGAGCATTGGACGCGTTAACCAAAACGTCTCAACAGCGGATATTCAAAAGATCCGCGCCACCCTGGAGCAAGCCACAGTCGGTACGCTCGGCGCAGCGCCGGTGGATGCCGTGCACATTTATACAAGTGATTTACAGCCAGGCGGGTCAGTTTACACGCACCTTTATACCGCCCCGCTCAAAATTATGTCGGAGAGGTGAATCCTGAACACACTCGAAGTTGCTCATACGATCGTGGACGCCCTGGAGGAAAGGAAGGCTGAAAACATCGTCCTGTTAGACATCCAAAAAATCGCTTCATTTACAGATTATTTCGTCATCTGCACCGGTACCAGCGACCGTATGCTCGCTGCCCTGGCCGACGCCGTTCTGGAGAAAGTCAGGCAAACACATCACCACAAAGGTCGTGTGGAGGGTAGTCCGCAAGACGGCTGGCTGGTGGTTGATTATGGTTCTATCGTGGTGCACCTTTTCGCGGTGGATTTGCGCAATTACTATCGGCTGGAAGACCTGTGGAGCGAGGGGAAGGTGCTGCTGCACGTGCAATAAGGAAAGATGGTTTGGCGCGCTGGGGTGTTGCATTTTCTCCCCCATTTTGCTATACTGATTTCAGTTTATCTTCCTAATCTTACTCGATTGCAGCCCATAAGCCGTTAGGACGCCAAACGGCGGCTGAACACATAGTTGGGCTGCGCGATGCGGTTGGATACAACCATTGAAAGGAGAGCAAAATGTGCGAGTTCTGTACTGAACACGGCGAGGGAAAGAAATGGTATCTCCAGATGAAGAACTACGCCGACGAATTACTCCATGAGGAGCTTTCTTCCGCCCAGAAGGGCATCGTAGGAGCCACAACGCGTTTCGAGTGGAACAACCGCTTCTGGGAGAGCTTTGTGATGCCAGCCATCGGCGGCGTAACCAAGACGGAAGAGGAACCACGAGATGCTCCGCCACCGACTGAGCTTTCTAAGGCCCAACCCAGTGAAGATGAGATCGTGGCACAGCGGAAAGTCGAGCATTTCGGTCAGGTACTGCCCATCGAGGACGTTGAGCAAGTGATAGATATGGTGAGCTCTATCACGAGAATGCCTTGTGGATGCCGGTTCATCACGACGGGGAAAGCAGACAAACGATACTGCTTTGGCTTGGGGATTGATAGATTTGGTATACTTGGCAGTTTTCCTGATGCCGTTTCGTCCCTGGAGGTGCTTGACAAGAAGGAGGCCAAGAGAATCTTCCGTCAATACGACGAGGAAGGGCTGATGCACAGCATTTGGACAGGCGTAACTCCCTACGTAGTAGGCATATGCAACTGTGATCGCGATTGCGGGGTTTACAAGAGTTACATCGAGAAGCGAGGGGCCCCGACTTTTTTCCGAGCGGAGTACATCTGCCAAATAAACTGGGACCTCTGCACGGGGTGCAAGGATTGTATGAGCCAATGCCAGTTCGGGGCTCAGTTCTACTCGTCTGCGCTTGCCAAGGTCTATATCGATTCGACTAGGTGCTTCGGGTGCGGCGTATGTAGAGCGGCATGCCCAAACGATGCCATTACGCTCATTCCAAGGCAGGAAAGCCCTGAGGCGGCGAACGTTTGGCTGAGAAATACAGTGTAATAACGTTCTGTAAGTCGAAGCAGACTCACTGCACAAGCCGATGCTTAGCTGGCAACTATGCTTCTACATACAAGAAGAACAGCGCAGCCCAACACGCGCTTGGAGCCGACCGCCCTTCGGGCGTGTTATATCGAAGGTCGCTTTCGTTGTTGCGGTTGATGCTGGATTGAGGTAAACTCAGTTCAGCTAGGCGGCGGCTCAAGCGCCACCCGTTGGGCGCGTGAGTTGAAAGTACATTACCAAACCAGTGAAAATCTGGTCTGTGCCGCTCCGTAGCGGTGCAGTACCGTAGGCCTCAAAGTACCCAGGTGCGCCCCGCAAGGGACGTTCGCGAAGTGGGCAAGCCAGGG
>JBDRTP010000257.1:0-11868 GCA_043823965.1 Chloroflexota bacterium | reverse complement strand
AATGGCGGAGAACGAGGGAAGGCGCGGCGGGGAAGATGGGTGTAATCGTCCAGTTGCGCTAAACGGTATTGCCCGCGCGGGCCGGCGGGGATGGAAAGCCGCCAGCCATTGGGGGTCGGCGTGACGGACGCGCCGGGAGTGAAATGGGGGGTGAGGGCAGGGGTCATTCCTGTGGTGGATGCCAACCAGCCTGTACCCAAAAGCGCCTTGCAGCTACGATAAACTCATTGTTCAATTGCAAAGCTTTCACGCTGGTGCGACCGATAGGAGTCAGGCCAATGATCTGAGTACCATCATCGCTCCATTGAAAGTGATCAGACCAGCGTTGTGCCCTGGGATTATACAGCGGGAGTGTTTGCGTTGTCTCAGGGTCTACGGCATGCGTCTGGTCGCCTTTATGACTGTTGCACCAGGCGCAGGCTAACCAGAGATTAGCCTCATCGGAGGTACCTCCGTGCGCAAGCGGGACGATGTGTTCGACGTGCATTTGAGCACCGCTGATTTTTTGGGCAGTCAGGCAATAACCGCAGCGGTGTTTTGCGGCGATAGCGACTTTACGACGTAACGTAGCCGGGATGTAGCTCATAGGGGGCTAATTCTCGGCTAACAGGGGTTTCCCACCACGCAGGCTGAGTAAAGCATAAGCACGTGCTTTGCGCAATGTTACCCGCCCATATTCCCTGCGCAAAGCATCCAGTGTCTCGAGTTCATCTGGGGTCAATGGTCGTTGAGCCTGGAGATCGGCCAGGTAGCGTAGTTGTTCTTTCTGCTTTCCGGTCATCGTGCTACGGGCAATGGTCCAAAGCTCGTTATCAGTAAGCCAGGTCATGTGCAGCAACTCGGCCTGCATTTCTGGCGGAACCTCCTCTAGATCTAGATCGGGGAGTGTTGCGGCAAGCATATTAACTAATACATCTTCCAATGGACGTTGCAGAATGTTTGCCGATTGCCGGGCGCGGCGCATGGTGGTTTCTGGTAAATGAAGAATAACAGTCTGGAGTGTCATAGGCCATACCTCTTGTCCAGATTATAGCCGATTTCACCCAACAGGACAAACGAAGCAACGAAGCCCAATTATGTTACCCTACCTCATAGGTTACGGGTATAATTACCCCGGAGGTTGCAACATGGAAATTACCTGGTACGGACATTCCTGCTTTCGCCTGACTGAGAAAAAAATGGCTACGGTGGTTACCGACCCGTTTGACGCCGAGTCGGTCGGCTATGAACCGCTCAAACTCAAGGCGGATATTGTCACAGTCAGCCACGACGCCGCGGGGCACAATTATCTCCAGGCGGTCAAGGGCTACTCGCGTGCCATCACCGGCCCGGGCGAATTTGAGATCGGCGGCGTTTTTATTACCGGCGTTCAGACGGATGGTCATGGCAAGAAGGCCAGCGAACAACCCCGCAATACTTTATATGTATTCGATTACGACGGACTGACGGTGGCGCACATGGGCAACTTACGCCAGGTGCCCACCCAGGCCGAAGTTGAAGCCTTGGGGACAGTAAATATCGTGTTGGTCCCGGTGGGTGGCAGCAGTGGTTTGAACGCGGCGAAAGCGGCGGAAGTCATCAGCCTGCTGGAGCCGAATATCGTCATTCCGATGCATTATCATACCCCGCAGGTCAAAGTGCCTTTGGACCAGTTGGATAAGTTTATGAAGGAAATGGGCTTGCATGAGGCTGAGACAATGCCCAATTTGAAGGTGAGCAAATCTAGCCTGCCGGACGAGACGAAGGTGGTTGTCTTGGAATACCATCATGATTAAGGATGAGTGGATGCCCGTTAAACTGGTTATGACATGGGATATCACCCCCGAACACGAACAGGAATACTTCGAGTTCGTCATCGGGGAATTCGTCCCGGGTATTCAGCGCCTCGGACTCGAACCCGTAGAGGCCTGGGCGACTTTGTATGGTAATTACCCACAGATCCAGGTTGGAATGCTGGCGGCGGACCTGCCTGTTGCACAACGCATTCTGCGCTCGGACGGTTGGGGAGAGTTGCGTGAGAAGTTGTTTGCCTTCGTCAAGAACTTCTCGTATAAGGTCGTGCCGGCCCGCAGCGGGTTTCAATTTTAAAAGATGAATAACGCAAAACTAAAGTATTGGCCGATTTTCTTTCTGGTAACATTTGTAGAGGGGGTAATTACATTGGTTTGGCTTGGGTTGATTCCACCTGATGCCAAGAGCAGCGTCTTCCTTGGTTTTTCATTCAGACGCTTACTGATGATAGCAAGCATTACCGTAATATTGGCAACATTAGCTTTTGGCGGGTGGTATTCGTGGCGTCACCGTGATTGGCGAGAGCGGTGGTTAAATCCAAGCAGAAAACCAAGATTATTTCATCGGTTGACAGTTGTTACCGCAATTATCGCCCTCGGTGCTGAACTGATATTGCTTTATTTACGTTACTACGATCCTGAGCGGCTGGCTCCCTTTTATGTACGCTCCAGGCCATTACTTGGTTACCTTTTTTTGTCTTGCACGCAATTAGTAGTTTGGTTTCTTGTTCTCCGATTTGGGTCTAATCTAAGGGTATTGGGGCGTCGATTAATTATTTGGATATTAGCGTGGGGCAGCATATCATTCCTTGCGTATTTGGCTTTATCTCCAACAGGTCAGGGAGAGTTACACACATGGTGGTATATCCAGACCTTTGATCCGCGCCGCAACGAGCGCCATGGTGCGGATTACTGCGCTTTGGATTATCAGGGCAGCTTTGAATATCAGTACCAGATGGCCAAAAATATCAGACAGCGACTTGCTAATGTGGATCGCCAAAAAGCATTGCTGGCAATTTTTAATAAGGTGACGAAAGAGGCAAAGACAAATACCGAAAAGCATCTCCGGCTTTTAGAGTTTATCCAGAAATCTTCATATCATACACCTGATATAGCCTCTTACTCTGAAGGGGATTGGGTTTATGATCCGTTAGTGCTCTTAGAGCTTGGAGATATGTGGTGCACACAAGGAGCTATTTTAGCAATTGACCTGTTTGGTGCAGCAGGTTATCCCGGTCGTTTAGTACAGCTTGCCCATCATCAGATTGCTGAAATTTACTATGATGGAGATTGGCATTACTTCGATACAGACCTTTTTGGCAATGGAGAAACTGTTTTGGATGATAAGGGAAATATCCCATCCGTTGCTGAAATGAGTAGAGGAGAATATCAAAAGCTGGATGTACTTCCTGCTTATCAGGAGTTCAATGTTATGGATTGTACTGGTTCCGATGCCGGAGCGAGGTATTATCCATCTTATTTTTACTTCTCTAGCGAGGCTTACCAGACCGATGTCCCCCAAGGTTATTACATGGGATTGGCTGGTGCGCATGAATTTGAGGGCGGGTGGATGGCAATTGACATTGCACCCAATGACAAAGTTTTGTTAAATGATTTTCGTGCACAACATACCCCGACGAAGCCGATTTTCTCCAATGTCCAGTTTGATACAGGGTACACAATCTTGACGGTTTCTTTTACAGCTACCGATCCGGACAATGACCTGGCTGGGTACCGAGTATTTTTCTCTAACCATTCGCGCGGCTGGGACTATAACCAGTTCTATGGGGATGAATCCACCAAGGTCTATTGGGCTAATCCCGGCGGCTGGAAGCCAGATATGTACGAGCAACTCTTTGAACTTCCACCTTCGAATATAGGTTTGATTAGGCTCGACGCTGATCAAGAGCAAGTGGATATTCCCATAGAGCGTGGCATGTCCTATTTCGTCACCGTTATGCCATTTGATTCTTATGGGCAGAGTGTGGGGCGTGTACTATATCCAGCATCTAATGAGCTTAAAGTCACCGTTCCCTAAGATAATCTTCTAATGAGAGTGTTCGGCAATTCCGGGATAGCCACTGGTGAACACAGATAAACACTGATTCTGCTCGATAAACGGTGATCAAGCATCCTTTTCGGACTTGAAAATGCCAAAGCGACCTTGTCCATCTAAAAATCCACGTTTTTCTGTGTACGTCTGTGGTGAATTATGACCGAAGACGAATATACACAAGAACGCAAGCGCATGGTGGCTGAACAAATAGCCCAGCGGGGCATCCGTGACCCACGCCTGCAGGCCGTTATGGAAGCGTTGCCGCGTCACCGCTTCGTGCCCCCCGATCACCTGGATTGGGCGTATGCGGATGGCCCATTGCCGATTGGTTTTGGGCAGACGATTTCCCAGCCCTATATCGTCGCCTTCATGACCGATGCGCTCCATCTAACCGGCCCAGAGCGCGTGCTGGAGGTGGGAACCGGATCAGGCTACCAGGCTGCGGTATTGGGGAAGATGGCCGCAGAGGTGCACACGGTTGAGTTCATCCCAGAACTGGCCGCGCGAGCGGAAGCCGCGTTGAAAGAGCTGGGTTTTGCGAACGTCCAGGTCCACGTTGGCGATGGTTCACTGGGTTGGCCGGCGTGTGCACCCTACGATGCCATTCTGGTGGCGGCGGCCGCGCCGCGCGTGCCTCAATCCTTGTTGGAACAACTGGCCGAGGCTGGGCGGTTGATTTTACCGGTGGGAAGTCAGGGTTTTCAGCAACTTGAAATCTGGGAAATGCGCGCGGGAAAATACGAGCAGGAGCCTGGCATCCCGGTAGCGTTTGTGCCCCTGCGCGGTGAGCATGGCTGGAAGTAACGCATCACGCTTTGCTGAGCGTCACGAAGACCATCGGCCTTCGCTTGCTCTCGTTATAGAGCAGTGACTTCACTGCATCCGTGATCGTCTTTTCAGAATCCAGCCCGCTGTTGATGATATCCGTAACCTTCTTGCGCACAACGGGGATCATGGTTTCGGCGTCCTCTGAGGAAACAAAACCGCGGGTAATGATCTCCGGCTCTTTGAGCAGACGGTTGGAATATTTATCCAGTGTGGCTGTGATCAGCAGGATACCTGAACGCGAGAGCTGTTCGCGTTCGCGCATCACGTCTTTGCCAATCTCGCCGATGCTCTGACCTTCGACGAATACATAGCCGCCCGGGACTCGTTCAGCGAGGGATAATTTCCCCTCGGCCAGCTCCACAACCTGGCCGTTCTCGACGACCACGATATTCTCTTCCGGGATGCCGACCTGTCTGGCCAGGGCTGCATGGCGCTTGAGATGGCGCAGTTCACCGTGAATTGGGATGAAGTACTTGGGCCGCACCAGGTTGAGCAGCAGCTTCTGCTCTTCCGAGCTGGCGTGTCCGGAGACATGGATCGGGGAAATGGCATCGTAGATGACGTTCGCCCCGCGTTGGAATAAGCGATTGATGGTCTTGAAAATGGTTTCCTCGTTGCCCGGGATGGGATGCGAGGATAGCACCACTGTATCGCCGGCCCGGATATCGAACTGGCGATTGGTTCCGGTGGATAGCCGCCCGACGATGGAGGAAGGTTCGCCCTGCGAGCCTGTGCACATCAACACGACCTGCCTGGCGGGCATGTTCATCGCCTCATCCAGGCTCACCACGGTTCCTTCGGGAATATCCAGGTAGCCCAATTTGCGGGCGATTTTGGCGTTATCCACCATGCTCATCCCGACGAAGGCCATCTTGCGCTTCTGCTTCATGGTCGCGTTCGCGACTTGCTGCATACGTGCTATTAGTGAAGCGAAAGTGGCAATGATCACCCGTCCCGGCGCGTTTTCGAACACCTCATCCAGGGCCGGATCAATGACTCGTTCCGAGGGCGTCCAGCCCGGACGTTCGGCGTTGGTCGAGTCGGCCAGGAGCACGGCCACGCCGCGTTTGGCGAACTCGGCTAATTTGGCGAAGTCGGTCGGCCAATTGTCAACCGGCGTCTGGTCGAACTTGTAATCGCCGCTGTGGACGATCAGTCCGGCCGGCGTATTGATGCCCAACCCGACGGCATCTGGGATGGAATGGCAAACGTGGAAGAGTTCGACCTGGAATGGGCCGATCTGGATCATTTCACCGGCTTGCACGGTGTGCAAGTCGGCCTTCTTGGCGAAGCCGTTGCGCGCCAGTTTGACCTCGATCAGGCCGCGGGTCAGGGGCGTGGCGTAGACCGGCGCCGAGACATGGCCGAGCAGGTGGGAGATTGCTCCAATATGGTCTTCGTGCCCATGCGTGATGATGATACCGCGCACACGCTCAGCCTTATCCAGCAGATATTCAAAGTCGGGTATGATGTAGTCAATCCCCAGCATATCGTTGTCGGGGAACATCATGCCGGCGTCTACGATCAGGATCTCGTTTTCGTATTCGTAGGCCATCATGTTCTTGCCCACTTCACCCAACCCCCCGATGGGAATAATTCTCAATTTTCCTGTGTTACTCATTATTACGTGTTTTTCCTCTTTCAAAATAGTTTAACCGCCTGAGGCGGGTGATGTCAGGATATACAAAAACACCCCTGCGGAGTTTTCCTGCCGGGGGTTTTCACATACCACGAGCACTTTTTCTCACACACAACTGTCGCTGTCTTTCGACAAGGACAATGAAGGTCAATTTCAACGAGCGTCAGTATAGCAGGAGAAGGGTATTTTGTCAAAGATGGTTCTTTTGTTGTTTGATGCGTTCGATCAGCATGTTGAACCTGAACTACGGAAAATTCTGGATAGCCCATTATATCTGTGAATTGACCGGGGGTGATACAATCGGGACGGGTTATTATCCGCTGGAGGCTTCATGCAAGCATCACAATTGCGCGCCCGGTATCGGCGCATCATGACTTTTTTTGCCCGCGCTACGCTCAGCTTCATCGTTTGGGAGCTTATCTTGCCGCGTCTTGGATTGCGGCGCATCACCCGGCGAACGCGTCCCGCCCGTTATCATCAAACTGCCGCCCGATTTCGTACTTTAGCCATTCGGATGGGCGGGGTGATGATCAAGGTCGGCCAGTTTCTCTCCTCCCGGCTGGACGTGCTGCCTGTGGAAATTACCGATGAACTCTCCGGCCTGCAGGACGAGGTGCCCCCGGAAGATTTTCAAGACATCCGGCGGATCGCGGAAACTGAACTCGGCACGCCGTTGGAAGAGACATTCGAGTCTTTTGACGCGACGCCCATGGCCGCGGCCTCCCTCGGACAGGTTCATCGCGCCCGCTTGTGTCAACGCGATTCCGAGTCGCAACCGTTTTGCGCTGTCGTTGTCAAGGTTCAGCGTCCAAATATCGAGCAATTGATCGAGGTTGACCTTTCGGCGCTGCGCAGGGTGGGGGGATGGCTGGAAAAATACCGCCCCATCCGCGAGCGGGTTGACGTTCATGCTCTGATCGAGGAATTTACCGCCACCATACATGAAGAGATAGATTATCTGGCCGAGGGCCGCAACGCCGAGATCTTTTGCGAGAATTTCAAGGATCACCCGCGCGTGCACGTGCCGCGCGTGGTATGGGATCACACCACGCGGCGCGTCCTGACCCTCGAGGATGTCTTCGCGATCAAGATTACCGACTACGAGGCGATCAGCGCGGCCGGCATTGACCGGGGCGAGGTCGCACGCCAGTTGCTGGATACCTACCTGAAGCAGATCTTCGAGGACGGTTTCTTCCACGCCGACCCGCATCCGGGCAATCTGTTCGTGACCCCGTTATCCGCTCGAACCGACGACGGCCAAACCGAATGGAAGCTGACATTTGTGGATTTTGGGATGGTCGGGCGCGTTCCGCCGGAGCTGCGCGGCGGGCTGCGCGAGTTGGTCATCAGCGTGGGCACGCGCGATGCGGCGCGCCTGGTGCGTTCTTACCAGACACTGGATATCTTGTTACCCGGCGCGGACTTGAAATTGATCGAACAGGCCGAAGCCAAGATGTTCGAGCTGTTCTGGGGCAAGTCCATGAGCGAGCTGCGCCAGATCAGCCACAAGGATATGCACCGCTTTGCCTTCCAGTTCCGCGAGCTGATGTACACTATGCCGTTCCAGTTTCCCCAGAACCTGCTCATGCTAGGGCGCACGGTTGCCATTCTTTCCGGCATGTGTACGGGACTGGACGCGGATTTCAACCTGTGGGTCCAGCTTGCGCCATACGCGCAGAAGCTGGTGACCGAAGAGGCGGGTTCCAACTGGCGCGTCTGGTTGGACGAATTGGGCGAAGTCCTAGAGACGCTGGTTGCCATCCCCTCGCAAGCCGGGCGAGTGTTGGCCCAGATGGAGCGCGGCGAGTTGAGCGTGCAGGCGCCCCAGATCAACCGGCAAGTGGCTTATCTCGAGAAAGCCGTCAACCGGCTGGGCGGAGTCATTCTATCGGTCGCGTTGATGCTGGGCGGCGTGCTGCTTTATAACGCCGGGAACACACTTTTCGCAGGAATCATGCTGGCTGGTTCTGCGCTGGTTCTACTCTGGACAATTTTCTTTGCCAGGGGACACATATAAAAAAGCAAAACCGCCCCGTTCGCTTACGGGGCGGTGGTTGCTTCTATGCTTGCCTGGCTTTCTTCTCGTGTTCTTCCATTCTGTTGATGACCGTGTCAAGCATGCTGCGACAGGCGAGCAGCATCTCTTTGCGCGCCTTACGGTGGTGTTCGATGAATTCAGGCGGGAACAACGCCTCCAGGCTGGCGTGCATCTCTTTGTGCGCCGCTTTGGCATGTTCCCGCACCTCTTCGGAAATCTTGCCTTCGAATGGTCTGGTTTTACGGGTAGTTTGTTCGGCCATAGTTATACTCCTTACTTGGTGAGACTATTATAACGCGGAGTCGAAGGGCAAGCAATGTTCTACAACGATACGTGTGCCTTCGATGATGGCATCTCCACCCAGAACGCCTTCGACTTTCACGATGTGGGGGTATCCGGTTCGATGAATCATTCCTTCTTTCGTGCTCATGGCAAACCTGCCTTTCAAATCCTATTATACGCCCTCACGAATGCAAGCGCAAAGAGAGCAGTATGACGTACGTGTCAGGTGGCTTATTCTTCAGTAGCAGTAATTCCCGCCAGCCTCCTTGCCAACTGCATCTTCTCCACTTCGTTTTTTCATCAAATGTCTATGGCTATTGTAAACGATTCACCATCACTGGTAGATCATGCGTTTCCCGATTTCAGCGAGGTCGGGTTGTGCAGCAGCAAATTCTTTCCATGTGACCTGAATTCATCTCCCGAAGGGTAGTGCGGTCGGCGTACGTATATTTGGAGGCATTCAATAGTTTTTTCCCCATAGCAGAGCGCGCTCAAATAGTGAAAGGTTGTGGATATGGCAACAGGCGTAACCCAGCGATGAAGCGATAGTCGCCTTGGTTTTTTGTGGCAAAGGGGATTTCCTGCAAAAGAGCAGTGGCGGCAATCAGCGCGTCGGCAATCAACAAACCGTGACTCAACCGATAGCGGCGCAACAAGTCAACAGCAACATCGGAGATTCGCTCGTTCAACTTGACCACCTGAAAGCGCGACAGGAATTTGTCGAGTGTGCGAAGTTCTGCTTTGTTACGGCAACCGATGATGAGTTCCATTTGACTGACAACGCTGATTGCCAGAGACGCTTGCCGTTCGATTTGTTCGAGACAAGTTATCGCCTCGTGGATGTCGCGCCCAGCATCAATCACTACATCGGTATCTACAATCACCAAATCAGGCATGGCGGTTCACCCATTCGCGTTGGCGTGTATTGCGTACCCATGCGCTACTATCCTGCAAATCTTCGCGATTGCGCCACATCCCGATAAAAGGTTCGCTCGCCAGTTTAGTGCGTTTCGCAGTCTGATTTGCACGCGAGGGTGCGTAGCGCGCTCGCAAGAAGATGATAAAGTCAGCAACTTGTTGCTGCAATTCAGGCGGCAAAGCAGTGTATTCGCGCCAGACTCTTTCCTCTTTCATAACTCACCTCCGTAACCTATGCCCAGTATACAACTTTTCTCGCGCTTAGCCAACCACCTTCCGATTGAAAAAGAGTGTCGCAAACGCCATAGCACGCCGACCGCGCCCAATGCGCCCCGCGAAATGAAGCCAACGTTCAACTATGCCAACCGACAATGCCAGAAAGCCGCGGGAGCTTGCCCTGAGCGAAGCGAAGGATGGCACGGTCGGCGTGCGTTTGTTTGCCACTTGTGCGTCTATGGTATCCCCACTTTCAGAGAAAAGCCAAATGCGGATAATAAGGATTCATCGGCATGGGCGGTATCACATGATGTTCACCGCACAGAACACGACGCGCTATCCACTTGCAAAACTCAAGCACAGGTTCGTCCAAGGTCTCTATCTCATGGAGAGACAAGTAGGCGGCTTTATCTGTTTCCTGGTTATCGGGCGTTGGTTCACCACTGATATGGCGGCACAGGTAGAGCAGATAAACCATCAGTTTCCCTTGTTGGCTACCGTGATTTTGAACTCCCAATAATCCCTTAACTTCAGCGATGATGCCTGCCTCTTCCCGCGTCTCGCGGATAGCCGCGACGTCAGGTGGCTCAAGTGAACCGTTTGGCGCATTGCCATCCACAAATCCCCAGGGAATGCTCCAGTTGCCTCTCTCTCTACCCTCTGCTTGTCTCACGAACAGAACTTTATCCGTGTTGACGATAACCGCACCCACGCAGAGAGTAATTCGGGGTGGAAATTCTGATGCGCTATAAACTTGAGGTTGCAAGGTTTGCTCTCCGAGCGACTAGACTCGCTGTCACCTGCAAAGGCATGTCGGCAAACTTATATTTCACGAACCAAAACTGTCGTGAATCACAGTGCTTCTTGTGGATTCCAGCATCCTATATGTCGTGAACCCACAATGTCAGTATAGTCTAATCCCAACCATTTTTCAATAGGTTTGGGTGAGGTGAATCGCTCCCGAGATTTGATTGGGGCGCATCACACTTTTCCTCGTTGTGCAACATCCCATTTTGTTGTAAACTTCCTTTAGTCACTCTTTATCTTCGGAGGCGCCCATGTCCGACCTGCTCTATCAAACCGACAGTTACTTGCAAGAATTCGATGCCAGAGTCATTGCCGTCGAAGCTGAACCACGTGCCGTAGTTCTCGATCGCACGGCCTTCTACCCAGGTGGCGGCGGCCAGCCGTGTGACACCGGCAAGTTGACCATTGGTGGCGTGACCTACCCCGTCGAGCGCGTCAAGAAGCAGGGTGATAATGCGCTCCATTTCCTTGGCGGTGATGCCCCGCTGCCTGCCATCCGCGCGGCGGCGCACGGCCAGCTTGACTGGGAAGGCCGCTATCAATTGATGCGCACCCATACCGCCATGCACGTCCTGTGCGGGGTGATCTTCCGCGATTACGGCGCTTCGGTTACGGGTGGGGACATGCAGCCGCTCAAAGGCCGCATGGACTTCGAGTTCGAGACCATGCGCGCGGAACTGGTCCACGCCATCGAAACGGCGGTCAATCGCGAGGTCCAGAACGCCCGCGAAATACGGGTAAACATCCTGCCGCGCGCGGAAGCCTTCCAAATCCCGGACTTGATCCGCACCAAGATCAACCTCCTGCCGGAGGGCATCGCCCAGGTGCGCACGGTCGAGATCGTCGGCCTGGATTTGCAGGCGGATGGCGGTACGCACGTGCGTAACACGTCCGAGGTCAGGCGCATCCGGGTAGTGGATTACAAGAGCAAGGGGGCGATCAACAAACGTATCTACGTGGAGGTGGAATGATGGAATATCGCACTCTGGGGCATACCGGGCTGAAGGTCTCGGCACTGTGCCTGGGTACAATGCAGTTCGGCTGGACGGCGGATGAGCCGACCGCGCAGCGCATCCTGTCCGCGGCCTACGAGGCCGGGGTCAACTTCATTGATACCGCCGATATCTACTCGCGCTGGGCAGACGCCAATCCTGGCGGCGTCGCCGAGCAGATCGTTGGCCGGTGGCTCAAGGGGAGCGGGGTTCCGCGCGAGAAACTGGTCATTGCGACCAAGGTGCGTGGGAACATGGGCGAAGGCCCGGATGACGAGGGTCTGTCGCGGGCACACATCCTG
>JBDRTP010000256.1:0-3646 GCA_043823965.1 Chloroflexota bacterium | reverse complement strand
ATAGTGATGCTCGGACCAAAGACGAAGAAAGCCTCCGGTGTACTTAAGGAGGTGAAGATTGCCAACGAGTTCAAGAAGAAGAAGTTTCAAATCATTGGCTACAAGGACGGAACTGAGGATTGGCGGGTACCGGACGCTGGCCGGGTCCACCGCTGGACCTGGGAAAACCTCAAAAAGCTGCTTGCGTAATCTGCGGGTAATATGAATTTCGATCTCCCCCCTCCGGCTCCCCCCGTAGGAACGGGAGGAGAGAGGGAAGCGGGGAGGCGGGCTGCTGGCGGCTCGGTCGCGCCGCAGGCGTCGCGGCGATCAGGCGGGGGTAGGCTGTCAGTAGGGCAACGCGTAAGGGAGGATGCTATGGAGAAGAAACTAAAACACCTTGAGATGTTGCAGAATATCATAGACCGCATGGCGGGCAACTCATTTTCGCTCAAGGGATGGAGTGTTGTTCTGGTATCTGCCTTGTTTGCGCTGGCGGCAAGCGATTCCAACACGTACTTCGTCTACTTGGCCTACTTACCCTCGATAATGTTCTGGATACTCGATGGGTACTTCCTGTGGCAGGAGAGGCTCTTCCGAAAGCTATATGATAGGGTTCGGGCCGCCTCTGAGTCAGAAATAGACTTCTCGATGGATACTTCATCCGTGAGAGGAGAGGTCAGTTCGTGGATTGGCACCATGTTCTCAAGAACGCTCCTGATCTATCACGGTACGATTCTGGGCGCAGTGGTTGCTATCACGGTCATAACTCTGAGCAGCAATCCATAACAAGAAGGGAGAAGGTGAATCATGGCAAGACGAGTATTCTTCAGCTTTGACTATGCGCATGTCTGGAAGGTCAACCAAATACGCAACATGCCCAATGTCATTGGGACCGCCGCTGCAGGATTCCAAGATGCCTCTTTGTGGGAGGAAGCCAAGAAGAAGAGTGACAAGGCCATAAAGGCAATGATTGACGAAGGGCTGAAGAACACAACAGTCACCGTTGTCTGCGTGACCTATGGAACGTGCACTCGAAAGTATATCAACTATGAGATAGACCAATCCTTGGCCAAGGGGAACGGGCTGGTAGCTGTCCAGATCCACCATCTGAAGGAAAATGGACAAACTGGCAAGCCTGGCGCGATACCGCCCCAAATAGAGGCCAATGGGTTTAAGGCTTACAAGTACGCAGACAAGGAGCGTCTGGCAGCATGGATAGAAGAAGCTGCCGAGATTGCGGGTAAGTAGCCTCCAACCATTCATCCCTGCTGCCCTCTGCAACTCAGGGCGGTTGGCCTCCTAGCCCGGCGGAAGCTCGCTGCCGGGCGTTTGCATTGGGGGCAATGCTGCTCACGAGAAAGCGTCATTGTCAATGGGCAGTTGGCGTTGGTATAATGTGTAATGTAAAGTGGAACAGCCCGCCCAAAAACATGAGAACTGCAAACCACAGGAGGTATCAACCAATGGAAAAACTGGAGTTGACATTCAAAGCCGAAAAAGACACCAAGAACACCCGGCGCTACCAGGAAGAGGCCAGCGACGGCCCGCCCATCATTGGCACGCTCTACGTTCAACAGTGGGCGCTGCGCAAACTGACCGGCGGCGACCTTCCTGAGCGCCTGCGCGTGACGGTGACGGTTGACAAGTGACCGTACAATCCGGTGCTATCTCGTCTGAGCGCCCTTGAGTATTTTAGGAGCCTGCTATGCCACGACAGAAAAAGCCCGCCACTTCGGCCAGACGTCTGCCGAAGGTGGAGACTGAAATCTCTTTCATCGAACCGCCTGCGCCCGACGAAGTTGAAATCCCCGCACAGAAAGAGCATTACAAGCTGCCTACGAGGTTTGGGGCAGTGCCGGTGGACGAAGCGCCGTTGGGCTGGGAGGTAGAGACGCGGCGACGTGAAACCAAAGTCTCAAAGTTCCAGCACGCCTACCCCACCATCCGTTTGCCTTTTCAGGAAGTCCAGCGGGTAGAGTTCGGGCACGCCGACCGCTGTCTGGCCGAGAACGAAAAAGACCTCAAGCTGCGCGAATTATTCCCCAGCGGCGCGAACCGCCTCTTCTTCGGCGATAACCTGCACATCATGCGCCAACTGCCGAGTAACAGCATTGACCTGATCTACATTGACCCGCCCTTCTTCTCCGGCCGCCACTACAACGTCATCTTTGGCGACAAGAACGAAGTGCGCTCCTTCTCCGATATATGGGAGGGCGGCATACCCGGCTACCTGGTGTGGCTCAATGCGAGGCTGTACGAGATGAAACGGTTGCTCAAGCCGATGGGCTCCTTGTTTGTACACTTGGATAGGCACGCTTGCCACTATGTGAAAGTTGAGCTAGACAAGATATACGGCTCGGACCATTTCGTCAATGAGATAGTTTGGCACTACACAGGTGGGGGAAGGAGCAAGCGGTACTTCTCGCACAAACACGATACGATCTTCTGGTATGTGAAAGGACAAAGTTGGACGTTCAACATTGATAAGGTGCGTGTGCCCTACAAAGAGACGAGTGGCTATGCAAAGGGGGGCATCGTCAGTGCTGCCGGCAAGAAGTACAAACCCAACCCTCTCGGCACACCTGTTGATGACGTGTGGGATATTCCTATCATCAATCCCCTTGCCAATGAACGCATTGGCTACCCAACTCAGAAGCCCGAAGCTCTGCTGCAACGAATCGTCGAGGGCTGTTCGAACCAACGCGATGTCGTCGCCGACTTCTTCTGCGGCGGCGGTACCACGCCTGCCGTTGCCCAGCGTCTCAACCGTCGCTGGATTGCCTGCGACCAATCGCGCATCGCCGTCGCCATCACCGCCGACCGCGTGGCCAAGACGGTTCGTGAGAAGGTCGGCGCCCTGTTTCCCGTCCCCGACTTCACCATCGAGCATTGGGGCGTGTACGAAGCGCCCAGGCTGGAGACGTACAGCGAAACCCAGTTCCGCGAGTTCGTGGTCAAAGCGTTCGGCGGCAGGCCGGAAAGTGTGTCGCCCGCCATTCATGGCGTCCGGCACGGCGTGCCGTTGTACGTGGGGGAGCCTTCGCGCCGCTCGCGCATCGGCAAAGGCGACGTGGCCCGCTTTGCCAAAGCCGTCTACGAGGAACGCCGCGCCAATCACGGCGTCATGCTGGCCTGGAACTTTGGTCCAGACGCCCGCAAAGCGGCGCAGATTCTGGCCGCCCGCGAGAACAAGCGCATTGACTTTGTGCGTCTCAACCTCGTCCGGCTAGAGTCGGACGACTTCCGCGAGCACGTGGTCAGCAAACACAAGGACTATGGGCCGTTGCTCAGTTTCATCCAGCCGCCAGAGGTGCGCGTGGCCGTCCGCAGGATCAAACCGCTCACCTACGAGTTCGACGTGTCCGAGTCGGTCAGCCTTAACAAAGATGGCGCGATTGCCAACGTGCAGTGGGACTTCGACCACCAGGCCGGCAAGTTCATCTCTACACAGGGCTACACTTTCCTCCGCGACAAGAAGACCAAACAGGCCGTGCTCGTCGTAGAGTACACTTTTCCCAAAGCCGGCACGTACACCGTCGCTTGCTCCGTGCAGGACGACCAGGGCGGCGAGCGGACGGTGGTACAGGTTATCGAGGTCAAATAAATGTATCATTCCTTTGCGCCCTACGAACAGGATTTTCGCGAGTGGTGGGCATCCCACACA
>JBDRTP010000255.1:0-2654 GCA_043823965.1 Chloroflexota bacterium | reverse complement strand
GTTGAGCGATGGATTGATCGCGGCCGGGTTCATTCTGATCAGCGCCGCCTGGAATGTGCTCTACCAAGCGCAGCGCGCGCATCAAATTGCCACAACCGGCCCGTATGCCCACCTGCGCCACCCCCAGTACATGGGCTTTATCCTCATTATGATCGGTTTCCTCTTCCAGTGGCCAACGATCATTACCTTTATCATGTTTCCTATCCTAGTCTGGATGTATGCCCGACTGGCGCGGCAGGAGGAACGCGAAGCCCTGGCAGAGTTTGGTGATGATTATGCCGCTTATGAAGCGAACACGCCTGCCTTTCTTCCGCGCCTGCTTCTCACAGGGACCAATCAAAAGGCGGCATGAAGCATTTCGTTAGTACCAATGTGAGGTGAATATGCAATTTGAATTGCTTTATTTCGATGGCTGTCCTTCCTGGCAAACAGGTTTGAATAACTTGAAGTCTGCTTTGCAACTGGAAGGTATTGAAGCAGAAGTGACTTTAGTCAATGTTCGGGATGAGGCGGACGCAATCCGCTTGGAGTTTCTCGGCTCACCGAACTTCCGCGTAAATAGTCATGACCTCTGGCCCGAGGAACGTGAAATTTATTCATTGAGTTGCCGCGTCTATCCTACGGCAGAAGGTATCAAGGGTTTTCCAACTGTTGCAATGCTGAGAGAACAACTCAAGCAGTTCAAAAAGGTATAACGTGTCTCGCTACATTCCCGCCCTAAGTTTCAAATGGCTCACGCCGCTTTATGACCCTTTGCTGAAATGGGTCATGCGCGAGGAAACTTTCAAGCGCCGACTTATCCAACAGGTGAACATCCAGCCAAACATGCGCGTGCTCGACCTCGGTTGCGGCACGGGCACGCTGACGCTCATGCTCAAACAGTCCGCGCCCGAAGCGCAAGTCACGGGGCTGGATGGTGACCCCGATGTTCTGTCAATTGCGCGTACAAAAGCGGAATGCGCAGGAGTGAACATAACATGGGACAAGGGTCTCGCTTCTGACCTGCCTTATCCTGGCAATTCGTTTGATGTGGTTGTCAGTAGTCTGGTCATTCACCATTTGATTAGTGAAGATAAGGTACGCTCCTTTCAGGAAGTTTGCCGTGTCCTGCGCCTGGGTGGCGAGTTTCACATGGTCGATTTTGGACCGCCGCGCAACCTTTACGAGCACGCCCTAGCCCTCTTTGACAGGTGGCTCGAAGAAGCGGAGGATAATGCCAGGGGCCGCCTGCCAGGCATGATGCAATCTGCTGGCTTGCAACAGATTAAAGAGACATTCCACCTCACGACAATTTTCGGCTCGCTATCCATGTTGCGGGCCGTCAAAGGAGCATAACATGTCCACATCACAAATCCTTGTTATTCTTGCAGGCGTTACGCTGACCGTTCTCATCACCTGGTATTTCTGGTTCGCACCCAAAGCGCAGACACGCGTCGCGTTGAGCGAATCGGGTGCGCAGGAAGTGGCTGTGACTGTCAAAGGCGGCTACACTCCTGACGTGATCGTCGTGCAGAAAGGCCGCCCCGTGCGATTGACATTTACGCGACAGGAAAGTTCGGCGTGTTCCGAAAAAGTCCTGTTCCCAGATTTCAATCAAAACGCGTTATTGCCCGAAGGCGAACAGGTGACATTGGAATTCACGCCTGAGAAAGCAGGCGAGTATGGCTTTCAATGTCAGATGGGCATGTTGCGCGGCAAGTTGATCGTGGAATAGGATAGGTATTCCTATGATGGGCTTTGGTTTTTTGATGATGTTGCTCGTAATCGGCGTGCCGCTTGTTGGCGTTGTCGTGCTTGTCGTTTGGCTGGCAAATCGTTCGAAGAAATAGACCGATGGAGTTGAATTCGTATGAGTAAAAAATCTGCAAAGACCAAAAAGATTTCTCGCAACGAATCGCCTGCCGTTGTCTACTTTTGGGCCATCGGACTTGGGTTCATTAGTTATGTACTTGGGCGTATCGTGCTGGATGGGTATCCTCATCCGTATCACTGGCTCTCTGCGCTGGCTGGCGGTCTTGTGGGAATCCCACTCGGCTGGCTGTGGTATCGCTGGCGTGGAGATGTGTTCTAAGAAGTGTGTAAAATGAAACGCGAAAGAATCCATATTCCAATCCTTTCCTACATCGCGGCTTTTGTCATCGGCATCATCTTGTTCGCTTCGTTTTGGAAAGCGTGGTTTGGTTCAGCCTCCAGCGCGGTGATTCTTGCAGGGATGGCGGGCGCGGCAGTCGCAGTGACGGCGTTTTGGCTTCGAAATGAAATTCAACATCGTAACAATAAGGAAAAATAATCGTGGATCAGAATCAAACGACTCTTCCTCCAGAGTCAGAATTCAAAACTGCCTGCGGCGGGAAAATAAAAGATACATCCAAATATCCAAGCGCAGACTATCACGGCGAACGGATTTATTTCTGTACGCAGGCTTGTCTCGATATGTTTCTGTTGAATCCTGATCCATTCATGTCGGGCGAGATCGAGCATCCCCTCGAAGAAGATGATGGATAAGTGAAGCGCTCGCCAATGTCACTGCGAGGCGCTCTTTGCCGAAGCAGTCTCCCCTTAACAGGCAGCCATCATCGAGGATGTCTCGCTGTCTGCAAGGAGATTGCTTCGGCGGAAGTGCGCCGCCTCGCAATGACAGACATGGACTGACA
>JBDRTP010000254.1:0-12631 GCA_043823965.1 Chloroflexota bacterium | reverse complement strand
GGGGTCGGAGAGGCCCATAGTAGCGAAGAAACGGGGTAATGCCCGTGGAGCGAAGGGGCCTTACTGTAAGCATGCTTCAATCGAGATGAAAGGAGAACCGCTTGAACGAGAACGTTCGACTACGGAGAACCGGGAAAACCGAGACACTCTCTCTTCTGAGGGCGAAGCTGTGCAAAAGGGTCAAGCCAGGAAATCGGCGAAAGCCTGAGGCGAGAACTTTCAGGAGAGCCGGATGCGGGAAATCCGCACGTCCGGTTCGATGAGGGGGGAGTAGGTTGGGATGTATGGTATGCGGCTACTGAGGCACATACGGGAAATCCTGAAACGGAACTATGCCGAAGCCTAACCATCTTTGCCTACTCCTCTACTCTACTGCAATCCTTCGACAACCCTTCGACAAGCTCAAGGTGACAGCTCAGGGCGGCGGCTCAGGTGAGCCCGTCAAAGGAAAGTCCGCCACGGTCAGCGAGAAGAGCGGCTTGCCACGCCCTTTGGCCCACCACAAGTTCAGTCGGCCTGCGTGGCCGCGCCCTGCTCCACCTTTAGATTGAGCCGCTGGGTTGAGCTTTATCCTGAGTTTATCGAAGGGCTGTCGAAACCTTGTCGAAATCAGAGTCCCGTCCGCCTGCCGAGCAGGTGCTGCCGAAGGCCTACTCGGCGCAGGCGATGACAAAGGTCACCTTCTCGACTCCTGTCCTGAGCGAAGCCGAAGGATCACGTCGTCGCGCACCTTCGCTCGCAGCTTCTCGTCTATGCCGCCTGTCCAGGCCTCGAGATCCACTTCCACCACTTCGGGTGGATGCAGCCAATCGGCCGCCGCCACGCCTGCCCTGCGCAGTCCTGCGCCAGCGGGGAGCCCGTCGAAGGGTTATATGCGGAACGCTCCGTACCCGCCGCCTTCTCGACGTAAGCCGCCTGCTCCTTCGCGCCCTTGGCGTAAGCGACCGCCTCTTGGAAGCGCTCGCGTTGCTGCTGCGCTTCGCTGGGCGGCTTATTGCCCGGCTGCGGCTTGGTGCGGATGATCGTCGTTCCCCCCGGGGCCGGATAAACTGAACACGGAGGCCCCCCTTTACCGCCGAAGGCCTACTCGGCAGAGACCGCAAAGCACGCGGAGAATTAGCAATGAAGAACTCTGCGCTCGGGCGGACTTTGCCCGCCTCGGCGATTAGTTTTTTCAGTACTCGATCACCGCTGCAATCGCTGTGACAATTGATCGCATGACCGCTGGAGATACGTTGCCTATCTTTTGCACAAATCGTTGGGTATCAACCCCGCGTAATTACAAAGTATCAACGGCTGATGTCTTCGTTAGTCCGTTCGTGGCATCCGGAACAACTTTTACATGCCAAATGTTTTGCGCGAGGTAATCCTTCCACTCTGTTAATGGGGCGACCAGTTTGATTGGCAACACACCGATGGCATTTGAATTGGGTGTGTTTCATTTCAGTTGAAACAACCGTCCCGCAGGTTTTGAAAGACGGTCAAATTGGCTCAATTCAACCTGCGGGACGTTCCTGCTCAACTCATTTGAAACACACCCATTTGAATTTACCACGACAACCGGCCGGGTCTTACGAATTTCCGCGCCGATCGTCGGGTCAAGATGAACCAGCCAGATCTCGCCTCGGTTAATCCCCATCCATGAAATCTCCAGATTGCCAGAAGTGCCGCTCGTCTGCCGTCTGCTCGTAATGTGTCAGCATTTGTTCCGCTTGTTCGGTTAATATCCGATGTCGCTCCTTTAGCGGCAAAAGTATAAAATGATGTTGGGGCGATCGAATATCTGTTTCTCGATCAACCAAATCAACTAACAAGCTGTAAGCAAGGGGTAATTTCTTGGCAGGTAGTCTTTTAACCAACTCTTGAACCTGAGAATAAGTAACTGCTTCCATAAGCCTCACTCTTTCGACCAACCTTTATTCATCGCCCACCAGAAACTTCATCTACACAGCCACCCGATCGAGGACTGATTCATCGGCGACCAAATGATGGGCAAAGTGGCAGTCTAAGGGCTACCATAAAGCAAGGCTGCCCCGATATCTTCTGGTTCTAGCAGCCTGTCGGAGAGCAACAAAAAACTGTCTTTTAGCTCCGCTGGATTGCCAAATCCAGCGAATTGCAGCGCAGTTCGCCCGGTTTCAGCCTGGATTTGGCAATCCTGGCAAGCAATTTGCTTCTCTCCGACAAACTGCTAGACAACTCGACGGAGATGCTCCAACGACGGTGTGCCAAAGCGCCGTCCTGAGCTGTCACCATTCAAAACTCTGCACCACGATGATGCCCCGCTGCTGAGCGCTCTGCAAAAACGCGACGCGCGCGTAATGCGTCACCAATAACGGCACGATTGTCGCTTCGGGATACGCCTGCCGTACCACGCCCACTTTCTCGTCCAACTCTGCCAGGGCAGCCGCTTCCGCCGCTAGCGCGCCCCGCCGCTCGTCCAGCCGCAGTTTCACTTCCCCCACGATGAGCACGGGCTGTCCTGCCCGCGTGCCGCGCCCAAAGACGTTGATCTCTTTCCCGCCGATCTCCGCGCGGACAATGCGTTCCTCCATTTCGATCCCATGTTGCGCCCGCAGCAACGCCGGCAAGACGCGGTATGCCTCATTCTCCAGCGCGTAACTCATGCTGCACGAGAGCCCGCCGAGTTCCCGGTTGGTGCCCTCCACAACCTGCGCCAGCCGCTGCATCTGCAATTCGGTGCGCTGCTGCGCCTGCGTCAACGCTGTGACCTGCTGCTCGGTGCGCTGCTGCGCCTGCGTCAACGCTGCGACCTGCTGCTCGGTGCGCTGCTGCGCCTGCGTCAACGCTGCGATCTGCTGCTCGGTGCGCTGCTGCGCCTGCGCGAGGTCACGCACAATCACTTTCAGTTCCGCCAGGTCGCTCGCTTTCACCAGCGTATTGTATGCCGCGGTGATCACCTCAGCCAGCACCGTCACCTGGCGCGGTTTGAAAACAGTTTCCAGTTGATTGACCATCATTGCCGTCGTCATCATGCTCATTCCTCCACAAATCTAGGGCCACTCAACCGCGCGGGCGCGGCGAGTGACCAGCCGCCAACCACCAACCCCCCCAACTACTGAACCATCCAACCCTCCAACTTCGTGTGTGACGTGTAACAATGGATTTCACCCTATTTCACTTCCTTTGCCGCACGTAACGTCTTCCCGCGCTCCGCCCTTCCGACATGCGCCAGCGGAAAACAATGCCGGCTCTGCCGGATTTAACAGACTCCTCGCTCCATCATCCTGGCGCGTTATCGCCCGGGCGCATCAATTGCTGGTTCAACTCACTTTCCCACTATCCCCCGCAGCACTTCCAGGTGCGCCTGCCCGTCGAAAAGCGCCCGCGCCGACAGGCTGAACCCCGGCACAGCGGCGCTCTCGAGCACGCCCGAACCGGTCTTCTGCGCTAGCGTGTAAGACTCTCCCTCCAACAAGTACTGCTCGATGACCTGCCTCTCTGCATCCACGATCCAATATTCTCTCACGCCATGGGCGGTATAATCTTCAAACTTGATGGTGCGATCAATCTCCTCGGTGGTGGGCGAGAGCACCTCGGCGATGAAGTCGGGAGCAGGGAAGCGCATCTGCCCCGGCTGGAAGGTCGCGGCGATCTCCCGCTTCCAGTAGCACACGTCCGGCTCGTAGTCGTTGCGGGTGAGGGAGACGAGCAGCTTCTCATGGCTCACGTACCCCAGGTTGTGGGCGGCCACGAATGTGTGTAGGAGAATGTTCAAGCGGTTTGAAACCGCGTCGTGTTCCATCTTGACAGGCGATTGCACAATGACCTCCCCGTTGATGAACTCGGCCTTCTGGTCTTCGGTAAGGGAATCGTAAAACTGCTTGCGTCTTTTTTGTTCTTGCGCGAGCAGCCTGCCCAACCGCCGGTAATAGACGGGCAGTTGTGGGGAACGCAGGAGGGGCGTCAGAACGGTATCCATACGTTTATTTTACCACTCCGCACGTCGGTATTGGATCAAGCGTTGCCGGATGATTTCGATCAGCAACAGCTGATCGTCTGGTGGCAACGTTTCAACAGTCTCTATCACTGTTTGAAAACGAGATGTTGTTACTTGAGCGTTCATTGGTAGCAACTCATCCCGTGAGGTGAACGAAGTGATTTTTCCAAACTTTGAGCATCCCTTCAAAGAACACTCACCTGTGCCTGCGGCACTGGCGCAGGCAGGGCAAGCTTGTGTGGACAACTGGCCAATAAACTTGACAATCAGGCTGGGGTGGCGAGCCAGGCCAGGGAGCGGAGGGTTGAGTTTCGCCCCTCGCCTTGCGCCACCACTTCTTCGTAAACTGCCTGTGGCACGATAATCCGTTCATAGAAAGCAGCCAGCAGGTCGAAGCAGCCTACTCGAGCAAGGTTGATCAGCGGTGAGGCGTCCGAGACAACAAGGCTCACAATCCCACCAAGGATCATATCGTCGCGCACCTTACTTCCTCTGAGCCCCAAGTTAGAGGAACAATGCTTTCTTCAATGCTTCTTGCACTTGTGCCATAATGTCTGGCGGCAGACTCCCAAGTTTGCGCTGGAAGACTGATTGGTGGATCACAGCGATCTTCTCAGTCTTGAGTAATGACAACTTCTTTAATCCGATTTGCACAAAAGCAGGGTGCCGTTCTTCAATCAGTACCCAAGTCTGTTTGAGAGCTCCAGCCGGTATCCGCGCCTTCCTCGTCCCACTCACGAAAACTGGATTCGGCCAAGCGCATCATGGCTAAAGTCTCGGCGCGTTCTTCAATGTCATCAACCAGTTCCAGGAATTCATTTACTGGTAACTGGAAGATGATAGACTTTACTTGCTCTAGATTCATTATCGCCTGTGACATTACTTCCTCCTGCTCTCTAAAAGCGCTTACCTCGCAACCCCTCACCCAAAATCCGCAACCTGTAGTAAGCCATCCCCCTCGCTCCGCACCACCCGCCTCGCAATCCTCAATCCCCAACCCTCAATCATCAATCCGAAATCTCTCACCCCATCGAAACCACCTGCCCCTCCCAGCGGTGCCACTTGCCGTGGTGCTTCTCCCGAAGGCCTACTCGGCAGGATCTTGCAACCACGGATTATTGCGACCACGAATTTTGCAATCACGAATTACCGAGTAGGCCTTCGGCACAAATTTACACGGATTTTTTGGGAGGGGAAAAGGCAACCATTTTGGAATTTTTATTCGGTTGGCATAGATGCAATAATTGCTAACACTTCTTCTACGCTGAGTGGTTCGTGAGAACGCACGTTTTCCTCGCTGCCTTCGTGAACGTGATTTGGATTAGTCACAATTTCCGGATGATGCGCCGCATTATCCCACCGTTTCAGTAACCGGCCCGCGGCGTCCTGCCAGTGGAAGCGATATTTCGTGATCTGAAGCTTTTCGCCTACGATTTGGAACCGCTCGAACATCTCCAAAAGACTGCCATCATGAAAAGTGATCCGCCAGCGGAATAACCCAATATCGCCTTGTGTCTCTTCGCGCAGCACTTTCCAACCTGCTACCTGAGGATTCGCGACGATCAACGCTTTGACATAAGCCAGGTAATCGTCTGCATCTTTCACAGGGCTAGCTCCAGGCGATGGATTTTATCTACCAGGTCTTGATGCAGATCGTAAAGCCCGGCCCACTCGAAGAAGTCTGCGGAATCGCCCAATTCACCAGCCTCAAAACGTTTATAGAAAGTTGGGGTATCCATACCATAGCGGTCTTCAAAATCGCGCAGGTCGCGCGCATATCGTTCCAGGCGCAATTGATACTGGTTGAGCACAACGCTCAACAGCTTGGTCAAAACCCGGCTCAACTCAAAGCTGTCTGAAAAGGTTTCCTTGAGGGCCTCTAATTTATGAAACGTATCCACATATACGTCAGCCATTCGCGCTACCTCCATTAACCAGGAAAATCCATATTTACAGAGTACTGCGCCGAAAGCCTACTCGGTAAATATCTGAACCAAAATCCCGTCATTTGTGAGTAATTCGATAAAAGCAAGTTCAGAGATTTATGCAAGAAGCAGTATTACTTATCTTGCCGTAAGAGATACCCGCTTGGCATAGTGTTGCGCCCCCCGTTCCAAGAAAGCCATCTCAGCCTCATATTTCCGCGCCATGAGCAGAGTTACCATGGTCGCGCGGTCAGCGGTCAGCGACCATCACCCCGGGCAGATGCGGGGGCTTGGATATGCAGCTCAACCCATCGAAACAACCTGGCTTTCCCAGCGGTGCCAGAGGCCGCCGAAGGCCTACTCGGCAAAAAGGCAGTTTTCCCGAAGGACATCGGGACGATGTACCGTCGAGGGCCTACTCGGTGCGCAGCACCTACTCGGTCAACGTAAATCGGCGCACGCCTGCACTCGTTCTTTGATTGATACTCACATAAATTGCTCAAGGTTTATTCGCCTATAACTTGTCATGCTGAGGAGCGTTTTTCCCTGCCCTTGCGGGCTGGGCAAGGGCGCGACGACGTGTGCCACGAAGTGGTAAGCATCTCTCTCCCGCTAGAACGAGACTCTTCGGTCGCCCAGGCTTGTCCTGAGCGAAGCCGAAGGAACGCTCCCTCAGAGTGACAGAACTTAACTGGTTTCTATGAACATCAATAGTGCCCCTCGTGTTACTTGGTGACCTTCGTGGTCGAGTTCTTTCGCGCCGAGTAGGTGCTGCGCATGCGATCGAACAGGGGAACACGGGAAGCAGCGCCTCCTGGCCTCTGTGTCCCCCTGTGCCATCAGGCTAAGTCATGCTCTTTTCCGCTATCACTTTGCCTCCACATCACCTTGTCATCTTTTCGCCTTGTCATCCACCGAGTAGGCCTTCGCGAAGCACCCTGTGGGTCGGCTGAAAGGCTTACGAATGCGAATTTTCCGGCTCGATGTGACGGGCTGCACTAGGCACAGGCCGTGTCCGCCTGGCGCAAGTCGGCGGTGATTGGCAAAGAAAATAGTTCTTTTCTCAGCAAGCGGCTGGTAAAAAACAACACTTCGAGGTTTTCGATCTGGCCTGTTTGCGGATTCAGACGCGCAATGATCTCGTCGCCCAATTCATCCGATTCCTGTCCAGCGTAAGGGGTAACGGTATTGATATACAAAATGTCGGCCTCGCGGTCGTATTGAAAAGTTAGTTTTTGCGCCATTCTACTTCTCCATTTGCTAATCGCCGTGTCATATAGGCAGTGATGATCCAATCCGCATGACAGGCATAGATTCGCTCACTACAACCACCACAACATACTTACCCTGGCGGACTTCTTCAAACCGCCTACAAAATATCCGGGCTGAACTCATGCGCAGGCTACGTCGAACCTGATCAGGAGCGGCCAATGTTAGCCCTACTTGCATGAGAAACTCCGGCAACAGATCCGGATGGCTGTAAGTAATGTGCATTTCACGCTCATCCGATAGTTCAACTTCGCCATTCAAGTATGGGCATTTGAAGGTTCGCACGTCAAATCGCCATGAGTTCCAGAATTAAATCAACTGAGATACGCAGGCCCTGTATGAGCGGTTTCCCATAGCGCGGCCTCCAGCCGCGCGCAGCGCCTACTCGGCAACCAAATGGGCTGTCATTGCGAGGAGCGTTCTTTGCGACGACGTGTGCCACGAAGTGGTAAGCAATCCCCGCGCAGGCCATGAGATTGCTTCGCACACCGTCCTGCGTTTGGTGCAGGGAAAACCGCTCGCAATGACAGTGCATTCAGAATCTTCGCGGTTGCGACCGAGTAGGTGCTGTGCATAGTTTTTCAAGAGTAATCTCTTATATGGCGGTAGATGAACTGCTCGGCGTCATCCACCAACTGATACAGAGGTCTTTGAAGATGAGTTCTGGCATGGTGTTTTTCCTTTCCCTTTTACCACGGATACTTCGACGGGCTCCCTGGCTTGGCCCGCCACCTGTGCCTGCCTGTCTTGGCGACAGGCCAGGGCGTCAGGTGCAGGCAGGACAGGTCTGTGGTTTAATGCTGCTTGCCTTCTCCGCTTTCCCTGATCAGGTCAGCATACAACCCTGCTCCAATGCGAAAGCCAGCCCGTTCTCGCCGAAGGCCTACTCGGCAGTTCATCCATCGCCTTTTGCAGCGAGGGCAATCTGCCTTCACGGCGCGCCCGAAGCAGGATACCCAGAACGCCGGTGACTTTTAGCCCCAGCGATTTGGCCACTCTTCGCGCCTCTCGCTCATCTAACAGCACCCGTTCCGCCTTGACCTGCATCGCCAGCGCGATCGCTTCAGCCTCGCCTCTGTCCAGGTCTTGCTGAAGCACCTGGGCCAGTGCCTGATCCTTCACCTCTGCGACTCGAAGCCATCCTACCTCTATCTCCTCTCGCACAGCTTGAGAGCCGGGCAGGTCTTCCTGAACACGCAACTCCTCGAGCACTGCTGCCGGGATCCATATCTCCCCGAACTGCTCGCGCAGCAGAGAAAGCGGTCCAATGATCGCCAGGTTCAAAATGGGTGAGGTGTTACTCACCACGGGCATAGGCCAGATCGTCCTCTAGTTCTTCCCGGCCGTAGTGGCGGGGGATGCCACGTTCCCCTAACAACCGTCCAAACTCGTACTTTCCCATGCCGGCCAGTTCCCTCGCCTTGCCGAAGGACAAGAGCCCCTGGGCATATAAAGCGACGGCCAGTTCCTCCAGCAGTTCTTGCACGATCCGCCCTTCCGGCAAGCGAATCGCCTGGACTACAGTTTCGGGAATTTGCAGTTGCACGCTCATGTTCTCACCTCTCGACTACCTCATCTGTCTAATCGGTGTAATCCGTGAAATCCTTCGACAAGGTTTCGATGAGCTCAACCCATCGAAACCACCTGTCCCTCCCAGCGGTGCTAGGGACCGTGGTATTTCTCCCGAAGGCCTGCTCGGCGCGAGCTTTAAAAAGCCCATGCCGGGTTTGGAACCTCTATGGTCACCATCAGCCCTTCCGCCTCAAACGGAATCTCTGTCGCCAGCATTTCTTGAGCGCCAATGCATAATGACTCGATGACCTGCTCACGCGTTCTTTCTTGGGCATTTACACCCGGCAGGTCCACTAGCCATCCAATCCACCAATCGTCTGATTTTTTGATTACGGCTCGATAGTCCATTGTTTACCTCACAAAAGGAAGGTCCAAATCTTTACAAATCTTGCGCGCCAACTCGTCCACAATCTCGTTATGCCTGAGAACTTGCGTTTTTCGGTTGCCCTTCTGAAATATGCTGTGCCTGCTCCCCTCTCGTATCAACACGGCACCATGCTTTCTCGAATGCTTTACGAGTTGACTTCTCTTCATAGTTCTTATTATAGTATTACCGTCAGGGATTTGCCTCGTACGCGCAAATGTTGGAACCGCGAAGAAAGGAAGAGCGCGAAGGGGAAATTAACTTCGCGAAGGTTGTGACACCTTCGCGATCTTCGCCTCTTCGCGGTTCATTTTTAGGTTGCGGCTAGAGGCCGCGCTATGGTTGGGAACGGACAATAATGCGGGCATCAGGCGTATACCTCCACCTGCCTGCCTGTACTTGCGCAAGTTGCAAGTGCACCTGAGGCACACTTGTCCTGGCGCTGCACGCCAGTACAAGTGCCAGGGGGCACAGGTGGCGGGCCAGACCAGGAAGACAGTCGAAGGAATCGCCAATAGGGAAAAGGTTATCCAACTGTCGAAAACTCGACCGGCAAGGGGGAAAGCGTAACTTCGAATTGAACTTTCTGTTCCAATACTTCAGAAGCATCCAAAATTTCGATCCCAATCAACCGACCAGTCCGATCGAAATCCGCAACCACACCCGGCCCTACAGTTTCAGTCCGGGCAGCTTTTCTCTCAGGCTTACCCAACCAAACATACAATAGATCTCTTAATGAGTCATACTCGATCTTCATGGCATTCACCTTTGTGGAACCACCAGTACTTTTCCCTTTGTACCCTGTTTCGCATCTTTGGCATCCCAACCATCGTTCAAAGTTTGCTCTATCTCTTCGATGGTTACCCCCGTTGGCTCATGCGGACTTGCAAATGAGGGTGAATATGCTCTTTAGTGACTTTAAAGTTCATCTCGAATATCACTCCGCGATTGCCCTTGCCCATCTCGCCCCGGGCGTTCCGGCTTTCAAAGATGAATTTGGCCGAATCGTCGTGGCTTTGAGTACAATGTCAGTCAAAAGCCGCGCTCCGCCCTTCTGACATGATCTTCGTCGGTTTCAAAATTTCGATCTCTACAGCCTCTCAACCGCTGGCCTTCCCCGGCCTTTGGCTAGCGCTGTTTTTTGCGCTGCATCCCCCGAACTCGATCAAACCTTTCTGGGTCTTCCGTTTTTACGGGAAAAAACATCGCAACACCCTGGCCTGGCGGGCCAGGCCAGGGTGGCCTTCGTGTTAAAGTCTTCCCGCCAAAACCACCAACAATGCGGTGCTCAATACACCTCATCGTGTGTGCCAATATCGATCAAAACGATCATAGCGTGGCCTCCAGCCGCAACCAAAGCATTTACCGCAGAGATCGCAGAGTTCGCGCCGAGTAGGTGCTGCGCAGAGAAAACACAGGAAAAACTCTGCGCTCTCCGCGTGCTCTGCGGTGAAAAGATTTGCGCGATCAAGGCAAATGTTGAGCGGTAATTTTATAGAACACCTCCACTTCTCTGCTGCTCTTGGGCTCAATGCCAAATCACCTCGAATATACCCATTGTCTGCCTGTCTGCCTGTCAACGCCGCACGTAACGTCTTCCCGCGCTCCGCCCTTCCGACATCCGCCTCGAATGTCGGTTCTCGTTTCCAACCTGACACAGTCACTGACACCCGCCTTGCCGGGCCGGCGTCAGCGCCGTTTTATGCGCTGAATCTGCCCAGCAGGCAAATCCACGGGGACCTGCCGGTTCTGGAGCAGTTTCAGCAGTACTCGTACCCGCTCGCTTCCAGGCAGGCGGGCATCGAAGATCGCCTCGTAGCCCACGAAGGGGCCATCTTGAATGATGACAGGCTCACCGTGCCTCAGGCTTTCGAGCACCTCGCCGTCGGCTGCGTTGATTTCTTCCACACGCCGGCGAATGGCGTGGATCAGGCCATCCGGGACTGAAGCAGGCTCAGCGCCGAAAGAGACAAGCCCGCGTGAATGAGGCATCCAGGCAAAGGCTTGTCCTGAGCGAAGTCGAAGGGTCGAATACCCGCTCTGGTGTAAGTCCAATTGGACGAACAGGTAGCCCGGGAAATACGGCCGTATCTTACGCGCCCGGGGATTTTTGGGCTGCACCCGGATCTGAGGGTAAAAAACCTCACATCCACGCGCAGCGGCCTCGCGCCACAGAGCCTCTTCCTTATTTGGTTTGCTGCGAAGTGCATACCATCGCAAGGTCATTCGAGATGCCCGATGTGTGGGTTTGCCAGCTTCTGGGTGGCATTATACACACAGCGGCCGCTCTTTGCCGGGGTTTCCGTCGCGTGTCCGTTCTCGATGGTCTGCCCATTGGGGGGTCCATGCAGGCAAAAGACACCCAGCGCGCGAAGGTACACAGTTCCAACAAATCGTATTCCAATAGCAGGGTCTCAACGCGCGCCATGAATTCGAGCAGCGGACTGGGAAACAAAACAGTCATCCTGTTTTCTCGTCGCCCCAATTATACACAATTTGTGGGTCTATCGCAAAAACTGATGTATAATGGTTCGAAACATAGGGTAGAAGTCGGACAGGGTCGTGTTGGGCCGCACGCAGTAAGCTCTCGAATTTCTTCCACTTTTGGCTGACAGTTGTCAAAGTGCTGCAAAAGTCGAGTAATCAAACTTGATAAGGAGACTTTATGCTGCGCGGGGAGAGAATGCGCTCTCTTCGTTGGGTTACATTGGTAACCTTCGTCGGGGCTGTTTGCGCGTCTGTAACAGGATGGTTTTTTCATCGGGGGGAGGTGGCCCGCGCCGCACCGCTGGGGCAGGCGGCCAATCACGTTGTCATCAGCGAGTTCCTGCCGCGCCCGGGCACCGACTTCAACGGCGACGGCAAGGCCAACGTCGGGGATGAGTTCATCGAGATCATCAACGCCGGGACGCAAGCGGTCAATTTGCAGGGTTGGAAACTGGACGACGGTGTCGGCGGATCCAGTCCCTACACGATTTCAGCCCTCACTTTGCAGCCCGGGGAAATTGCTTACTTCTACGGCGCCGACACGAAAATCTCACTCAGCGATGGCGGCGATACGGTGCGCCTGCTTCGCCCGGGCAACGTGACGGCAGATATTTACGTCTACTCGACCGTGGCGAACCGCGACTTGAGTTGGTGCCGCATTCCCGATAAAAGTGGTGCCTGGAGGTCAGACTGCCGCCCGACCCCCGGCCAGCCCAACGCGGCCGGTGCCGCTGCGACGCCGACAACCGCTCCCGCTCCGCCGCCTGTTCCCCCGGCGGTTGGAGGCGAAGCGTAAATCTGCCCCTTGGGAGCAAATACTCCGCCAGAAATCCTGCTGGTCGAGTGCGCCTCCCCCGGCGGGGGTATTTGGAATTCGGATTTTTGGGATGGCCAGGCGGGAGAAGAAAACAGGGTGTGGATAGAAGGCCGGTCGAAATGGGCCACGTTTATCTATTAGCCAGTTTCTTGCTGCCTGCTCCCTCGCTCCTCTGCTTCATTGGCCGCCAGCCTTGTGGACAGGGCCAGCCGCCCATCGAGGCCAAGCTCCCGCAC
>JBDRTP010000253.1:0-2434 GCA_043823965.1 Chloroflexota bacterium | reverse complement strand
GCCATCGGCTCCTTAGTTTTTCGATCCCTGACCAGTTCGATAATTCCAAACAGGCCAATATTGCGGACTTCCCCGACCGAGGGATGCGCCTCGCCCAGGTCGGTCAGCAGCCGCTTCAATACCGGACCCATGTCCGCCGCGTGCTCGACGAGCTTATCCTCCCGCAGCACCTGGATATTGGCAATCGCCGCTGCTAGCGAGACGGGGTGCGAGGTGTAGGTCAGCCCGGATTCGAAGGTGCGCTCGTCGAACGCGGCGGCAATCTCGGGCTTCATCGCCACTGCGCCGAGGGGAGCATACGCAGATGTGAGACCCTTCGCCATCGTCATGATGTCGGGGACGACGTTCCAGTGATCCACCGCGAACCATTTGCCGGTGCGCCCAAAACCGCTCATTACCTCGTCCGCGATCATGACGATCCCATACTTGTCGCACAAGGCGCGCACGCCTTGCATGTATCCATCCGGCGGGATGATGATGCCATTCGTGCCGGTGACCGGCTCGATCAGGATGGCCGCGATGGTTTCCGCGCCTTCGTAATGGATGATCTCTTCGAGGTGGTTGAGGTAATCCTGGGCAAACTCGGCCTCGGAGATATCGGGGTTGGTACGGTGGAAGGTCGAGCGATAGCGATAAGGGTCGAGGAAGTGGACGACGCCCGGCATGAGCGTCGGCTCCCAGGCCGTGCGGCGCGGGTCACCGGTCGCGGCCATCGCCCCGGCCGTCGCGCCGTGATACGAACGGTAACGGGCCAGAATCTTGTGCCGCCCGGTATAGGCGCGGGCGAGTTTGATGGCGTTCTCGTTGGCGTCAGCGCCGCCGAGCGTGAACAGGACTTTGGTCAGTGCGCCGCCGGGCGAGACCTCGGCCACCAGTTTGCTGGCCAGGGCACGGACTTTGGTCGTCATGCCGGGAGCGGCGTAGGGCAGCTCACGAGCCTGGTTCACCATCGCCTCGATGACGCGCGCGTCACCGTGGCCGATGTTGACGCACATGGTCATCGAGTTGAAGTCCAGATAGCGCTTGCCGTCGGTATCCCAGAAGTAGACGCCCTTGGCGCGCTTGACCGGGATCGGGTTGACCTTGGCCTGCGCCGACCAGGTCCAGAAGATGTGTTCTTTGGAAAGGGGAAGGATTTGGTCATCGGGGAGATCAAACATGAGGGCCTCGTGTGAGAGTAATGAGCGATGAGAAACAAGAAACGAGTAAATCGTATCACAAAACTCATTTCTTGTTACTCGTTACCCGTTTCTTGATATACTCACCCCGAAAGGAAAAAATGACAGACTTCCCCTACCGCCGCATCGCCGTGGTCGGCACGACCGGCTCTGGCAAGAGCATGCTGGCCGAAAACATCGCCCACCGCCTGCACATCCCTCACATCGAGCTGGATGCCTTATACTGGCAGCCGAATTGGAAAGAGTCGCCGTGGGAAGTGATGCGTGAACGCGTCGAGGATTTCACGCGCGGTCCGGCCTGGGTCACGGATGGGAACTATAGTTTCTGCCGCGACATCATCTGGTCGCGCGCTCAAGCGGTCATCTGGCTGGATTACCCCCTGCCGTTGATCCTGTGGCGGCTTTGGTGGCGCACCTGGCAGCGCGCCCTACAGCACGAAATCTTATGGGGCACCAATTACGAAAAGCTCTGGCCGCAGTTCTCCAGCCGCGATTCCATCTTCTGGTGGGCAATCTAGACCTTCGACCGGCGCAGAAAAAATTACACGGTCCTCTTCGCCTCGACTGAGTACAGCCATCTGAAGTTGTATCACTTCAAATCGCCACGCGAGGCGGAAGCGTGGCTGCGCTCATGGGCGTAGCCCCCTCCCGGCCTCCCCCATTTTCAAAAACGGAAAATGGGGGAGGGATGGGGAGGGGGTAGTAAAATAAGCAGCAAGGAGATCAAAACCATGTCCAAAAAGAAACACTCCACCAAAGCCGAGAGACGGCGTCGCAAGAACAGACAAAAAGCAATCACTCGCGCAATCGCCATCGGCGTCATCGTCGTGGTCGTGGCGGCCATCATCTGGGTTACGACATCCTCCCAGAAGCCCCAGGCGGAGAAAGGGCAGATCCCATCGCTGGTAGCCACCAAGCAGTATGCCTACGCGCCGCCCATGTTGATTGACACGAGCAAGCAATACTTCGCCACGGTCAGAATGGCGAAAGGCGGCGAGTTTGTCATCCAGCTCTACGCCGATAAAGCGCCCATCACGGTCAATAGTTTCGTCTTTCTGGCGCGCCAGGGATATTTCGATGGCGTCACCTTCCACCGCGTGCTGGAAGGCTTCATGGCGCAGGGCGGCGACCCGACCGGTACGGGCATGGGTGGACCTGGATATGAATTCGTCAACGAGGATAGCGACCTGACCTTCGACAAAGCGGGTGTGGTCGCCATGGCCAACGCCGGGCGGGATACCAACGGCAGCCAGTTC
>JBDRTP010000252.1:0-3978 GCA_043823965.1 Chloroflexota bacterium | reverse complement strand
GAGAAAGGAGCAACTCATGGTTACCCGCGAACTGGTAAAAGCAGAGATCGAACGGTTGAATCGAAAAGAACTTTCCGAAGTATATGAGTTCATCAAACAAAAGATAGTTCAACCAAAATCGAAGTCAAAGAATAAAAGTTTGATGGCAAACCTGAAAGCCATCAAAATTGACGCGCCTGAGGATTTCGCCGAGAATCACGACCTGTACATGTCGGGAGAAAAACGTGCCTGAACGCATCTTCATAGACACGGGTTTCGTGTTGGTCGCGCAAAACACGGATGTATAATTGATCCATGAGCGAAAACAAGGAAATTGAAAGACTGCGCAAAATTGCCGATAAACTGGCTACACTCGACTTGCATGTAAAAACTCAGGAAGAGATTAAAGCCGAGATACAGGCCATGCTTGAACGCGCTAAAAACATGAGCAATGCTGAAATAGAAAAGCAGTTTGACGAAGCGCTAATACAGGCTCGCGCGCAAGCCGAAGAAGCTGGGATTACTGAAGAAGACATTGAAGCGGAGATTCGCGCCGTCCGCCAAATCAAGGCAACCAAAAAAGATCTTGCAGGCTTTGAAAAGCAATACGGAATGAGCACAATTGACTTCTTTAGAAAATACATTGAAGGTGAAACCGATGACCGTATGGATTTCATCGAATGGGCTTCCCTGGCACAAATGATTGTAAGCCTGCACTGATAAAATATTGTTTTAGCGTGGATGTATAATAGTGAAAGAGGTGTTATATGGAAACCGTACAATTCAAAACCAGAATCAAAAACGGCGTCATTGAAGTTCCTAAGAAATATCAAGGAAAATTCAAGGACAATGTTCGTGTCATTTTAGTCGCTGAAAGCTCAAAGGTAAAAGCGGCTAATTATCTTGATGAGTTAATGGCGCACCCTTTAAAAGTAAAAGGATTTCATCCTCTGACCAGAGAAGAAGCCCATGCCAGAAACTAAAGCCCATTTCATTGACACCAACATCTGGCTGTACTCTCTGCTTGACACTGGCGAGGCAGAAAAGACTGAAGCCGCGCAAGCATTGATCAAATCATCTGAAGCCATTGTCAGTCCGCAGGTCATCAGTGAAGTGTGCGCGAATCTCGTCAAAAAAGCGAAAATGCCCGAAGAAGAGATTCGCAAATTTATTGAAGGCATTTACGCCAAACATCGTGTGACCGAGTATGACATGAGAGTATTCCTCGCCGCATCCGAATTGCGGGAAGAATACTCTCTCTCATTTTGGGACAGTCTGATTGTTTCCGCCGCGTTTCTCTCAGGTGCAGAGGTCATCTATTCCGAAGACATGCAGGACGGTTTACTCGTTCGCGAAACGGTGCAAATCATCAACCCCTTGAAATGAAGCATGGATAAAGAAAAGAGAGAAAAACTCCGCGAACGCTTTTTGCGTGATCCCCTCCCCCGCCGTTTGGGTGGACTTGCCGCCACGCTTGGCCGTATTTCATCATCTGCACGTAACTCAACCGACCCGAACGTAGTAGCCAATTTACTGGATGAAGCCGAGCACCTCATCGAATGGACAGCCGTTGACGCGGAACCCGAAACCGCCGCTGAACTCGTGCAAATGCAAACGATGATTGCACTGTGGCAACGCGCCTGGGGAGAAGCCAGCCAGAATTCACAACAACGCCTTTTGCTTTCCGTGCAGGCAAAAGACTGGTCGGATAAGGCGGTGGATTTTTCGGGGTTGGTTTGAAAACAGGCTTATTAATGATCGCCCAACGTACTATTTCAAACGCAACAGATTCCCTCTCCCGAAGGGAGAGGGCTAGGGTGAGGGATAATCCCATCTTCGCCAGCGGCGGACTCAAAGACGGACTCGACATTGCCAAGTGCATCGCGTTGGGTGCAACCCTCGGCGGCATGGCGGGACAGTTCTTGAAGGCTGCGGCCATCTCAACCGAGAAAGCAGTTGAGATGATGAAGTTGACGAAGAAGCAGATCGAGGTCACGATGTTCGCGGCGGGAGTTGGATCATTGGAAGGTTTGAAGGTTAGGAAGTTGGCGGAACGGTAAGGTTGTATAATTGGGATAGAGGTGTCCCATGACTGTTTATTCCTCTCCACGCTCGAAAAACGCGCGACAGGTCAAAGAACTGGCTTCGCTGTATGGAAAAGGCCACGTCAGCGATTTGACGGCGCGCACCATCAACAAGGCGCTCGACTTTGAAGTGAGCAGGCTTCAAATGCAACTGGACGATATCCAAAGGGTAATGGCGGATTACGAAAGACAATATGGGATGAAATCCGCCGAGTTCTATGAAAAATTCGATTCGGGCCAGACGGATGACCGCATGGATTACGTAGAATGGGCGGGATTATTCCAGATGGCGGAAAGTCTTCGTAGGCAAATCAACACGCTTTCCAACGAGGATACGGCATGAAGCCTGCCGAATATCTGGAGTCGGTCAAAGATCGCCTTTCGACCGACTCTTCTATTACCAGATCCAGGATCATTCGCGAATACAGCAACCCCGAAACAGCCCATCTGCGCGCCCGACTGAAACTCAAGAACGCCCCGCATCACATCCACACTCCCATCGGCGAAGCGGAGGAAGAAGTTACGCCCGGCACGCCGACGAATATCTTTGCGATTCTCGATGAAATCGCAAAGATCAATGACGCGCAGGAATAATCAGTGACGCGCGAAATTCTCGGAGGCGTGAAATGAAGGATAAAGAAAAACTCCGCGAACGCTTTCTGCGCGACCCGCTCCCCCGCCGTTTGGGTGGACTCGCCGCCACAGCCAGCCAGAATCCCAAACAGCGCATCCTGCTCTCCGTGCAGGCAAAGGACTGGTCGGATAAGGCGGTGGATTTTTCGGGGTTGGTTCAGCAATATGACTGATCTCATCAAAACTCTCCTCTCCTCTATCGAATCCGAACTCCAACGCCAGATTGCACGCCTGAACGAACCGCGCACGCGTCCCTTTCACGAAATGCTGACCTATCACATGGGCTGGACGGGAGAAGGCGCGGGCCCTGAGGCGATGGGCAAGCGCATCCGCCCGCTGCTGGTGCTGCTCACCACTGCCGCCTGTGGGGCGGGTTGGCAACCCGCCCTACCCGCCGCCGCAGCAGTGGAACTCATCCACAACTTCTCGCTCGTTCACGATGACATCCAGGACCAGTCCGATTTGCGGCGTGGGCGACATACCGTTTGGAAGAAATGGGGCATGCCACAGGCCATCAACGCCGGGGATGCCCTATTTATTCTGGCGCATTTAGCCCTTTTCGATTTGCACGGCAAATTCCCTGCGGAAGCGATTTTTATGACCGGCAACCTCCTGCACCAGGCCTGCCTCGATCTGACGCGCGGGCAATATTTGGATATTTCATACGAAAAGCGAAATTCTTTATCCATTCAAGATTACTGGCCGATGATCTCCGGCAAGACTGCCGCCCTACTCTCGGCCTGCACGCAAATCGGGGCGCTGCTGGGCGGAGCAGACGAGGCCGCGCAGGATGCTTATAAAAACTTCGGGCATTATCTCGGCCTGGCCTTCCAGGTGCAGGATGACTACCTGGGCATCTGGGGCGACAGCCCCCTGACCGGTAAATCCACCGAGAGCGACCTGCTGGAAGGCAAGAAGTCTCTACCGGTGCTATATGGCCTGGAGAAAAAAGGCCCGTTTGCGCGGCGCTGGGCTGAAGGTCCGTTAAGTTCTGATGAAGTCCCAGCCTTGGCCGATCAATTGGCGCGTGAAGGCGCGAAAGCCTTTACCCAGGATACTGCCGATCAGATGACCGATCTTGCAATGCAATCCTTGCGCCAGGCTGATCCCCAGGCCGAGGCCGGAGAAGCGTTGTTCGAGTTGACGAATCGCCTCTTGAATCGCCAATCTTGACATGACCGATTGGGATGGTATAATCACCCTGAAATGCGGGTGTAGTTCAGTGGTAGAACGCTTGCTTCCCAAGCAAGATATCGTGGGTTCGAGTCCCATCACCCGCTCT
>JBDRTP010000251.1:0-8665 GCA_043823965.1 Chloroflexota bacterium | reverse complement strand
TCCGAACGCCGCTTCTTGTTTTGCCAGTGCTCGTCCAGGAGCAAACCAAAGCGATCCAAATCCCCCGCTTCCAGCGCTTCCTTGATCCGATAGCCCAATTCTTTGATGCGGTGCAGGCTATCCACCATCGCGGCATCACCGTTCTGAGTGCCTACTTTTTGAGCCTCGAGGATGACACTGCTGGAACACGTTACCCCAGTGTAGAAAAGCAAGACCCGGCTGCGAAATTCTTCGACGGCCGTTATGCTGATATCCAGGGGGCTGACGTGAACTTTGCCATCAGGATCAATCTCCAGGCAGGTGATGCCTCCGAAAGCGGCCAGATAGTGGTCGTGCTTGCCCACCGGATGCCCGGCCAGGTTCATCTCGATGTGACAGGCCTGTTCGGCCAGCGCATGGAGAGGCACCTTCTCCCGCTTTAGTTCGTAGAGCGCAGCGAGCAAGGCGACCAGGTAGGTGCCAGAAGAACCCAGGCCCGTGCCAGCCGGCACATCTGCCATCGAAACGATCTCCAGGCTGCCATTGATATTCAGGGTTTTCAACGCAGGGCGCACAAGGTCGTGTTGGACTTCGTCGGGCGAGGCCACCTGTTCGTAACGGGAATATTTCACGCGAATGAACTCGTCCGCCGCCGGGCGGTTGACGTAGATGAAAAGATACTTGTTTATCGCCGCGCTGAGAATAAAGCCGCCATATTGGGAATAATAGGAGGGCAAATCCGTACCCTCCCCGCCCAGAGAAATACGAAATGGTGCGCGCGCTAATATCATGCTGAACTCCTCCTCACCTCTTCCTGTGTATGCTGCAGATCCTGAAGGGTGTCAATCCACCAAAGTCTCTCGTCCGGGGACATGCGATAACCGTACATGGGACGCCCGGCGTCCAGTATAACAGGAAATACCTCCCGTCCAAAATCAGAAAACCCCTGCGGTGGAATGTAATCCAGTGTTTCAGGCTCCAGTAAAAAGATGCCCGCGTTGACCCAATGCGAGAAAACCTCATCCGGGCGAGGTTTTTCGAGGAAGCGCACAATACGGTCATCTCCATCCATGCCCACAATGCCGCTTTGGGTCACGTCCATGCGATGATGGAGAACGATGGTCGCTACCCCCCCCCTTTGGCTTGGTGAAATGTGATCAAGCGTTTTAAATCACAAGTGCTGAGGTTGTCCACATACCATACAAGGAAGGCGCCCTCGTCGAACAAGCGCGCCACATGCTTGACACCGCCAGCAGTCCCCAGAATTTCCCGTTCGATGGAATACGTGATGTCAACTCCCCACCTGCTGCCGTCTCCAAAGTAATCCATGACAACCTCAGGCAGGTGGTAGAGGTTGATAACGATTTCGGTGATGCCATACTTGCACAGCCACTCGATATTCCGTTCCAGGATCGGTTTTCCATCCACGGGCACCATGCATTTGGGCATTTGGTTCGTGAGCGGTCTGAGACGGGTGCCAAGGCCGGCGGCGAGGAGCATGGCTTTCATGGGGTATTGGAGATTGGAAAGATGATCTCCGCATTTTGAACGCGCAACTCGGCGACCTGAACAGCGTCTACCGTAATCAGTGGGGCTTCGATGACTCCGTTGGCAGTCACAATCGGCATACGCCGCTGGCAAGAGGCTGGCGCCCTTCACGGATGGCGGCGGTGAATTCTTTCCACTCTTCATGCCAGGAGAGATCGGGGCCGGGGAACTCGAAATGCTCTTCGATCGGAGTGCCCGACTCCGGACGGCGGCGTCCAACGGTCAGCATCTCGACCCCATAGCTGCCTCCTAAGCCTTCGGTGCGGATATATCCATCACGGCCAAATACTTCAAAAGAGAAGCGATTCTTCCACTGTGTCCAACTACTGTGGAATTGGGCGACCTGACCGGAGGAGGTGCGGAGGAGGACGAAGGCGTTGTCTTCCAGCCGATGGCGGATGGCGGATGGCCGATAGAAACCTCTCCCCTGGCCCCTCCCCTGCGAGGGGAGGGGAACTCCCCTTCCCTCGTAGGGAAGGGGTTGGGGGTTAGGTCTGCAGTTTGCAGCGCATCGTGCCCAACCGCAAAGTACCCCAGATCTCAGAAATAAGTGTTCGTAAAACTGAAGGCTTCGGCGAAGTCGCCCCCCTTGCGGGGATCTGCGACCAGGAACCAGCGGCAGAGGTCTACGATGTGCACGCCCTGGTCGAGCAGTTCGCCGCCGCCGGCCAGGTCGGCGTCCGCGCGCCATTCCTTGTCGTAGCCGGGCCGCCCACCGTGACCATAGATGGCCCGAACGAACAACAATGGGCCGATCTCGCCGCGCGCGCATATTTCGTGCGCCTGCCAGATGGCTGGGTGGTGGCGGTGGTTGAAACCAACACCAACCGCCGACCGCGGACGGCAGACCGCCGCCTGCAGCACTTGCTCTGCCTCGGCCAGGTTGCGCGCCATGGGCTTTTCGACCAAGACGTGTTTGCCGCGCTCCAGTGCCGCGATTGTGATTGGAGCCAGGAATTTGTTGACCGTCGCGACGATGACCGCGTCGACTTGCGGATGATTGACGGCTTGCTCCCAATCGGTCGTTGCCTGGCAGTTGTGCTCGCATGCCAGTTGTTCAGCCCGCGGCGCGTCAATGTCCGCGACGATGACGAGTTTGTCGTTGGGTGATTGGGTGATTACGTCAGCGCGCTTGTTGCCGATGAGGCCACAGCCGACGATGGCAGTTTTCATAGAGGTTGGTGATTGGAGATTGGATTTGATGTCAAGAGCGAGATCGAGGGGACACGAAGCCGAACAGCCGCAATAACTTTATCTCCACAAGACGCATTCTGCCGTCAGAGATGCGCCCCAGCCGTTTGCCAAGATGCGCTTTTGGGAAAGGCTGGGTAAGCCCCAGCATGACCTTTGAATCCTGCTTGAGGTTAGCCTCGCCAGCCGGTAGAAAGATGTCCTGCTCGTAGATGCGCTCTGTTTTCTGAGTTGTAATCGGTGCCGCCAGCACAAGAGGGTAACGGTCGTTGGCATTGTCCAGATCGGTTTGCAGGATGAGGATAGGACGCTCTTTCGCCATTTGCTCATGCGGAAAGGTGTAGACAACCAGGTAGACCTCACCGCGCTGGATGGCGGGTTGCTGTGTCACGCTGGGGATTCCTCTCCGGCAGTCAAAATCGCTTCTGCCTCTGCCCGATAAGGTGCCAGTTGCTCATGAAGAGCTAACAGCGCCGCAGCACCCTCCTCGTCCATTGGCTCACCCCACACCACCGTGCTGGGCACACCATACCAGGCCGTGACCACAGTCTCCAGGAGTTCGGTCTCCAGGAAGATCACGGCGATCAGAGCGTGCTCGATTTCCGGCAACGGCTCGAGGAACTGTATCTTCCCTCGGTCATAGATCGCTTTCACCGCAATCATTAGCCTATCCTCCTGCGTTGTACCCGTTCAGCTTCCATGCAGAATTATACCCTCTTTAAATTGAGAATTGAGAAATGGAAGGGAGAAGAGGGCGGCAAAGTTGTCCATTCTCCATCTCCAACCTCCAACTTGCCAATCAGCGGTTTGATGGTAAGCGGATCCAGGCGACGGAGCGTGTACATTGGCGTGGCGTTCAACTCATCTCCCTTGCCTTCCCATTCCCGCCACGGATCGTAAGGAGCAGCAATCAGTTTTCCGGTTAACTTTCCCGAAGCTTCCGAAGCCAGAAAAACAGCCAGATCAGCCGCAATTTCAGGGGAGACCGCACCTTTTCCGGTTTCCCTTGCTTGTTTGGTCTTCTCATACAAACCCCCGGCACGGTTACCAGCCTGCAAGACCTCATCTTGAAGCCTTGTATCCACCATGCCAGGAGCGATAACATTCACCTGGATGTTGAAAGGTTTTAGTTCTTCGGCCAAGGTTTCCGCCAGGCGAGCGAGGCCGGCCTTGGAGGCAGCATAGGATGAAAAATTGGGCAGGGGCGCAGTAGCCCCGCCACCCCGCCCGGCGCGCCGCCCATGATAGAAGACCGGGCCGGGGGAATCGCGTTTGATCTCCCAGGCAACGATCCCGAAGAATGGGCTTATTACGAGTAAAACCAACGCCGACGCGTATCCACGGCTCTGTATCTACTGCTACCACGCCTGGACGCCCTTGCCCCGAACCCCCATCTTCCCCCTACTTTTTTGAGAAGTTACAAATTATCTAAGCACTACTGCTCGAGGACTTTACTTCACCAACTACTTCCGCCAAGGTATCACATACCAAAGCAACCTCTTCGGGTTTCATATCAGCATAGAATGGCAGTGCTAAGATTGAATTACCCGCCTTCTCACTTTCCGGAAAGTCCCCAGGTTTATAACCATACCTTTTTCGATAGAAAGGCTGCAAATGAATAGGCGTGAAATAGGGTCGAGAAGGAATGCCTCGCTCGGCTAAAAGGGTCATTACAAGATCACGGTTAATTACTTCAGAAAAACGTACGGGATAGACAAACCAACTCATGCGCGTTGTAGTAAGAGCTAAACGTAGTGGGGAAACCCCTTCGATCTTTCTCAACCGCTTTATATATTCGTTGGCGACACTCTCTCGCTTGCGTAAAAGATCTTCTATCCTCTTCATCTGCACCATGCCCACTGCTGCATTTAATTCAGACAACCGATAGTTATACCCTAAACGGCTGTGCATCAACCACTCATCAAACTGATCACGACCTTGATTCCTTAAACTGCGAAAAAGGTTAGCCCATTCTTCATCATTCGTCACCAGCACACCCCCCTCCGCGGCTGTCGCTTGCTTGTTAGGATAGAAGGCAAACGTCCCAGCTTTGCCAAGCGCACCTACGCGTCGCCCTTTATACTCTGCTCCGATGGCTTCACATGCATCTTCAATCACCAACAAGTTGTGACGCTGGGCAATCGCGAGGATAGGATCCATATCCGCTGGTTGCCCAAAAATATGGACGGGAATTATGGCACGTGTACGACTGGTTATTGCACTTTCGATCTTTCCTGGATCAATATTCAAAGTTTCTGGATCAATGTCCACAAAAACAGGAGTAGCGCGTTCATACAGTATGCAGTTCGCAGAAGCGACAAAACTGAACGGTGTTGTAATTACTTCGTCATCTGGGCCAACACCTGCCGCAATCACACACAGGTGGAGGCCAGCAGTACCATTCGCAACGGCCACCGCATAAGCAGCGTCGGCTACCTCTGCCGCGGATTTTTCAAAAGCTATCGTTTGAGCACCAATGCTCAGATTGCGCGATTGCATTACCCTGACCACTGCATGGATTTCCTCTCCGGTTATTTGAGGCATCGACATAGGCAGGCGAAACTTTGAAAAGGAACTGTCAGATGATGTGCCTAGAATGTCGCTAAGAGGAGGAACTACGGAGCACGAGACTTGCGAAACCTGACACATGTGCCTGAGATTCTGAATCGTTTGCTCCGCGGCGCTTGGGATAGCAATGATTACTTCATCGATCCCTTGAGTTTGAATAATCTCAGGTAACTTTATTATGGGACCAAAAACTTTTAACCCTTGAGTCTTTCTACCGATCTTTCGTGCATCGTCATCTAACATGGCAACCGGCCGGAGGTTCAGTTGAGGATTGTCCCAAAGCTCGCGGGCCATTTGGGCACCCGCAGATCCAGCACCCACGATCAACACCCGCCTGAATTCATTGAATACTGTTTTGTCCCATTTAAAGTCACCAGGGTATCGTTCTGAGAATTTTAGAACTACCCTCCAACCACCCAACAAGAATATGCTAAACATTCCTTCAAGGATCAACAGCGAGCGGGGAAACGTATACATCCATAAAGGATAGATGATGAGCAGGGTAGCCAACGAAAGGATTATCGAGCCTAACAGTATGGATTCTGCCAACCTTATAAAATCACGCCATGTTGCATAGCGCCATAAATGTTTATAGATCCCTGTGAAATAAAAAACTGTGGGGCGCAGGAAAACAGCAAAAATTATGAAAGGCCATATTTCTCTCAGGAAATATCCAAACAGGGAATATTCACTATAGATGATCTCGAGACGCAGCATCATGCCGAATACAATGGATACTAGCGTCAATATTGCATCCGCGAGAATCATAGTGCGGCCTCCAGCCGCAACCAAAGTGTCGTTGCGAGGAGCGTTCTTTGCGACGAAGCAATCCCCTCGCAAGCCACGAGATTGCTTCGCACAAAACGCTCGCAAAGACACCATAGGCCAGCATTTGCGCGCGCGAGGCAAATGTTGCGCAGTAATTCTATAAATCCATAACCTGACATTAGAGTTTATTAACCTCCGTAACAATCCTTTCTAATTCTTCGGCCAAGAGGTTCTCGTGCACAGGTAGCGAAAATACCTGGCGTGCGATCTTTTCTGTCACGGGCAAGTAAATCTCTCCCACGACATCCCGGACATGGCTAAAATAATGTACAGGTTTCCAATAAACCATGTCGGTGGCAATGCCAGCCTCATGCAACTTCCTGACAACGGCGTCTCTCTCCAACGGAGTAGCAACGCGCACTTGTAATAATTCCATGTATGCAAGCGGCCTTCCGCTTCGACAGGGATAATCACTGACTTGATATTTGAACTTAAGAAACGGGCATTTGCACGCCTACGCTCGATGTTGTCGTTTAGCATACCAAGTTTTTCCGTGGCAATCGCAGCCTGATGATCCTTTATGCGGAAATCCAAACCAGGCATTACCAGTTTTCCGTTAGAGTCTAAACCCTGATTACGGATTATTTTACAACGCTTTGCGATCTCTTCAACGTTCGTTGTGATCACGCCACCCCCAATTGAATTCAGGATGGATTCAGGAGAGAGACTTATAGCCCCTGTTCCAATACTTCCTGCCTTCTTCCCATAATATTCCGCGCCGATCGCCTGACGAGCATCTTCAATAATCACCAGACTGAAGCGATCTGCAAGATTTTTTATTACTCCCATATCGCTCATCTGTCCATACAAATGGACAGGTAGAATTGCTTTCGTTCGCGGCGTTATACATTTCTCTATCAGATCAGGATTGATAAGAAACGTTGCCGGTTCAATATCCACAAAAACCGGATAGGCTCCTACGGAAAGGATTGCATTTATTGTTGATATTGAAGTAAATGCCGTTGTAATGACTTCGTCTCCTGCCCCAACTTTGTGAGCCAGGAGCGCTACCTGCAGCGCGGCTGTTCCAGAGGATACTGCGATGGCATGTTTGACCTTGCAGAGGTCGCCGAATGACTTTTCGAGGATTTCGATTGGCGAATGTTGTTCATCAGCAGCTGACTCGAAGGCTTCCATCAAAGACCGTTGCTCTTCCAGCGTGAAGGGAGGAGGATCAAACTGGATCAACTTGGGTGCTCCTTAGAGACTGTTTCTGCGGAAATCGAGTTCTTTGCATCCGAGTGCGATCAACGCATCGTGGAAATTCAATCTGCCCTCGGTCTGCTGAACCAATGCAATAATTCGACCATACCAGTGTTGCGTTTCTCCTGAAATCCAGGTAATCAGTTCTTCAGGAACCCGCTTTCCTAATTCATCCAAGAGTGCAGGAAATTGAGCAGACCGCTTTTGTTCTTCTGAACGACGAGCCATTACGCTGACTGTCTCATTAAGAACGCAATCGAAATAAATCACGTCGATACCTTTTTCCCTGATGGCATCCAATAACTCATTTGCCTGAGCATGCCACTTATCTTGTTCGTCTACAAGGGCAACAAGAACGTTGCTATCAATCGCAGCCTGCTGGTTCATGCTTCGTAGAGACGTTCTGTGTCGGCCAAAGCATCCCCTCCCCAAGCAACAAGCCCTACCAGTCCTTTCAATTGGTGAGCGGGAACTGTTTTTGCCAGTAGCTTCTGGGGTACTTTGCGTTCAGTTTGTCTGCGTTGTTGCAGAAAAAGCACAAAATCCAACACCTCACCCAGGTGATCAGCTGGCAATTCGTCCAAAGCATCGATGATTATATCTTTTGTAATATCCATGGCTGGCTCCAAACATTGATTTCGCCCCTATTATATCTCAACCGGCGCTGAGGATTTAGAGCGAACGTCGGTTTCGCGGAGCATCCCTGTGGGAGAGTAAAGCGGGGCGCTTTTCCCGCCGTATACTTCGATAAACTCAGCACAAGTCGAAACCAAGGGAGCGGGTTCACGGAACAGGCATCCAATCCGCCCCCCGGCCCCCAATTCTGGGGGAGTCGACGGTTCCCCCCAAAATTGGGGGGTTAGGGGGGCGTTGGGGGGTTAGGGGGGCGAACTGTGCAGGCCGCGGGCGACCCGATGACGGGCCTTGGATCCGAAATTCGCCCCCCGAGTTAATGCTTCTGGCATGAATCTGTGGATTTGCGGGGGCATACGAAAACTCGAGCGGAATAATGGTAAAGTCTGCTCCACTATCAATAATCGCAGTGAATGGCCCATGCCAATCATCTAAAGCCGGCGCAGACAAAACCACATCGAATACTGGCACTGGAGGGGAAATCGACGATGAATATGGCCGAATCACCTTATGTTCTCCAGTAATCGCGGGCTACGTACCACGATGGTCTGGCGCGCTTCTTGAAGAACAGGCGTAATCAATACAGGTTCCTTTCCATACCGCTTACGAACCCTTTGCCATAACCCCCCACTATCTTCATCATGATCCACCACTTCTCCTTGATACATTGCTATATATTGACCGGCGTATTCTTCCAATAGCTGGCTGTGTTGAG
>JBDRTP010000250.1:0-2305 GCA_043823965.1 Chloroflexota bacterium | reverse complement strand
CGCTCTCTCAGACCGAGGCCCTCCAGTAACTCTTGTGCCCGTTTCTCTAACTTGAAAGATAGACCTCGTTGGTAGGGAAGCAGAGGCAGCATAACGTTCTCAAGCGCGGTGAGCGCAGGTACCAGGTTGAAGAGTTGGAAGACAAAGCCAATCTTTGCACGTCGGAAATCTGCCAGCCTGTCCCCTTTGAGCGAGTTTATGTCTACCCCATCTACAATCACCTGGCCCGAGGTAGGATAATCCAACGTGCCAATCAGGTTGAGCAGCGTAGACTTGCCTGATCCAGAAGGGCCGCAAATGGCTAGAAACTTCCCGGAGGAGATAGAGAGCGAGACATCTATTAGTGCGGGGACAGCCGCACCATCGCCGTAGGTCTTGCATAAGCCCGTGGTCTGAACGATCCAAGTGTCCTCTTCCATGTCTTTGATTTTTTCCTCCGTTTCTGGATGGCTGGATAGAGTCGAATGGTCTAATATATTTTACCAGAGGGGAGGCTTCAAAACGGGCCTCAAAGAGCATATAATAACCGGTGATTTCACATGTCTGCAACTTTTGGTTCTCAGGTTCTTTCCCAATTCGACCAGTTCCGCATCGGTCAGGTGCTGCCAGATCCCAATAAACAAGCCAAACGCTGTTCGCTTTTGATTTCCAATAGATTTTACCTTTTATGGTAGCACACATGGACACTTGGCGACTTCTCCTCACCCCTCCCGCCCACGGCGCATGGAACATGGCCGTGGACGAGACCCTTCTCGAATCGGTCGGGCGCGGCGCATCGCTGCCCACCTTGCGCTTATATGCCTGGCATCCGCCCTGTCTCTCCCTCGGCTACGCACAGCCCTTTAGCGATATTGACCGGCCGCGCTTGCTGGCGCGCGGCTGGGATCTCGTCCGCCGCCCGACCGGCGGGCGCGCCATCCTGCACAGCGATGAACTGACCTATTCGGTGGTTGCCCCGCCGGATGAACCCCGCCTGGCTGGTACGCTCCTGGAAAGTTACAACCGCCTGGCGCAGGCGCTGCTGGCTGCCCTGCAATCTCTCGGCCTGCCGGTTGAGATACAGGAACATGCCGCCCTTCCCGCCGCGCACCTGTGCCTGCGGCACTGGCGCAGGCAAAACACCAGCCCGGTTTGCTTTGAAGTTCCGTCCACATACGAAATTACAGTCGGCGGGAAGAAACTGGTCGGCTCGGCGCAGGCGCGGCGCAAAGAGGGCGTGCTCCAGCACGGATCGCTGCCCTTGAGCGGCGACCTGACGCGCATCCTGCAAGTCCTGGCCTTCCCAAACGAGGCCGCGCGTCTCCGGGCTGCCGAACGCCTGCTGGCGCACGCAACGACGGTCGAATCCGTGCTCGGCAGGCCGGTCTCGTGGGCAGAGGCGGCGCAGGCGTTTATCTCTGCTTTTGGCGATAGGTTAGATCTGGATTTGCAAGCGTGCCATCTCACCCCGGCCGAAGAGTCGCGCGTCGAAGAACTGGTGAAAAATAAATATGCCCATCCGGAATGGACGCAGAGAGTCGCGGGATTAAAAGCGGAAGGTTGAAGGTCCCTCCTCGAAACCTTCAACCTTCTAATTTGACAATGTCACATTTCCGCCGAGTGAGCCTTCGGCAAGGATCAAAACCTTTTACCACGAAGGCCACAAAGGGTCACAAAGGAGAGCAAAAAGCTAAAAGCCGGATTTCCTTCGTGTTACTTTGTGCCCTTCGTGGTTAAGAAATTGGTGTCTGGTCTTAATGTGACATTGTCGAACTAACCAATTTACGGCATTGGTGGCACGAAAATGACCTCGGGAAAGCCGAGCGAACGGAACAGGCGGGAAAGGTAACTTTCCGCATTTTGTCCGGCAAGTTCCAATATCCCATCCTCAATGGCGGCTTTGCGGATCTCTTCCTCAGCCGCCTGACGGGCTGTGGTCTCGAGGTTCACGTCGCCATGCGTGAACAGGCCGGTATCCCGGTCATAAACGTAGGATTTTTCATTGTCGAGGCTGGCAATGAAAATTTCAGCCTGCGGCAGGCGGACGTATAGCACGTTATCCTGTATGGTCAGGTCATCCGGGTTGAGTTTTTTCAGGTCCACTCCAGCGATGACCACGCCGTGCGCCACGAACAGCAGTCTGTCGCCAAACAACGCTCCAAACAAGCCCTGCTTGATCTCGGCGGTGATAATTTTTTCCACGCTGTACTGGATGGTCTCCAGACGCGCCAGCGAGCGCACCTCGTGCACGATCGTGACCGGGTCGGGTAAGACCGTAGGGGTTGGGTGCAGAAATCCAGCAATCTGCGTGCTCAGGTCGCTGTTG
>JBDRTP010000249.1:0-10311 GCA_043823965.1 Chloroflexota bacterium | reverse complement strand
GAGTGAGGAGTGAGGAGAAAGCAGCGGACAGGAGGGACGAGGCAGAAGATTGATGTGTAGAGCATAGTGCGCGCGGCGCGTTGCGCAATAAGTTGATTATACAATGAGACTGTAGAGTATAATTCAACTGACATGGAAACTCGACCAACCTTCTCATTTCGGCCATATCTGGCCTCGACTATCGTCATGTTAACCTTCGGCTGGGGTGGATTGGCTCTGCTCATCTACATGACCGAGCCGACCGTCTGGCCGCGCTGGGGATTTTTTATGCTCTGGACGCTGGCCTTGACCGGCACTGCCCTGCCCGTCACCTGGTTTCTCAACCTGCGCTTTCCATCTGACCCGCCGGCAGGTGAAAACGTCATCCTGCGGCAGGCCATCTGGTTTGGCGTTTACGGCAGCACACTGGCCTGGCTGCAACTCGGTCGCCTGCTCAACCTGGGGTACGTTTTTGGATTGGCAGCCGGGTTGGCTGCCATCGAGTATCTGATTCGCATGAGGGAAAAGTCGCGCTGGATGCCTTCGGGGATCAGCGACCAGCCTGCCCCGCCTTCGCCAGCGCCGCCGATAGGCCTTCAACAGACACAGGTGAGCAAAAGCAAAGGGTCATCAGTAACGGCAGGCGAAATCCCTACCATAAGCGGTGAAGAAGACGGATCTCGATCCTCAAATCCCTGATCTCGAATGACTGACTTTCGATCCATCCCTTCCGTTGAACAACTGTTACAAACGCAACTGGCAGCGGAGCTGATCGCCGCTTTTGGGCGTCCACTTACCCTGCAAGCCATCCGCAGCGTTCTGGACGAGGTGCGGGCGTCCGTTTCGAAGGGCGCTGACCTCACACTGCCCGACCGCGAAGGCATCCTTGAGCGCACCTCGGCTTTGCTGGACAATTGGACGACACCCACGCTTCTACCGGTCATCAATGCCAACGGGGTCATCTTGCATACCAATTTAGGCCGCGCGCCTTTGAGCGCAGCCACACTCCGCGCCATGCAGGCAGTCGGGCGCGGCTACTCGAACCTCGAATTCGACCTGGGCACAGGCAAGCGCGGCTCGCGGCTGATCCACGCTGAAGCGATTCTCAAGCAGTTGACCGGCGCGCAGGCTGCGCTGGTGGTCAACAACAACGCTGCGGCTGTGTTGCTGATGCTGGCAGCCCTGGCGAACCGCAGGCGCGTCATCATCGCCCGTTCGCAACTGGTCGAAATCGGCGGCGGGTTCCGCGTACCAGACGTGATGAAACAATCTGGGGCCAAACTGGTCGAAGTCGGGACGACCAACCGCATTCACCTCTCCGATTACGAGCAAGCTTTGACAGAACCGACCGCGCTGGTCATGCACGTCCATCGTTCAAATTTCAAGATGCTCGGCTTCACCGAAGAACCAGAAAGAAAAGAGATCGCGAATCTTTCCCACCTGGCGGGCGTCCCATTCGTGGACGACCTCGGCTCCGGCACATTTCTGGATACGGCTAAATATGGCATGGCGCACGAACCAACCATCCAGGAATCGCTGACAGCCGGAGCAGACATCCTCTGCTTCTCCGGCGATAAGCTGCTCGGCGGCCCGCAGGCCGGGATCATCCTCGGACGCGCCGACCTGATCGCCAAAATCAAGAAGCACCCACTGGCGCGCGCCGTGCGCGCCGATAAGGTATGCCTGGCGGGTATCACCGCCACGCTGCTGCATTATCTCAAAGATGAAGCCGAGCGCGAGATTCCCATCTGGCGCATGATTGCCGCCACGCCGGAGCAAATCAAAGCCCGCGCCGAAAAGTGGGCCGAGGAACTCGGCCAGGGCGAGGTCGTGGCAGGCGAGTCCACCGTCGGCGGGGGGAGTCTGCCGGGAGAGAACATACCCACGTTTTTGCTTTCGCTGTCCGTCCGCAGTCCGGATAAGTTCCTCGAAAAACTGCGCAATCAGCAGCCACCGATTATTGCACGCACAGAGAATGACCGCGTTTTGCTCGACCCACGCACCGTGCTGCCGGAGCAGGAGGGGGCGCTGCTGGTGGGGTTGACAAATGCCTTATGAAATCCGACCTCGACGCCCTCATGCAAGCCAAAAATCTGGATGCCATCCTCGTCATCGGCAACGCCGAACATAACCCGCCGATGTACTACCTGACCGGCGGCGGGCACGTCACCGGCGCGACGCTGATCAAGAAGCGCGGCGGGGAAGCCGTGCTCTTCTGCAATGACATGGAACGCGACGAAGCCGCCAAATCCGGGCTGAAGGTTATCCCGTACAGCACCTACAATTACGAGGCATTGCTGAAAGAAGCCCAGGGTAATCCAGCTCTGGCCGCCGCCATCCGCTACAAGCGCATGTTCACCGACCAGGGTGTGCACGGTCGCGTCGGTATCTACGGCAACACCGACCTGGGTTCGGCCTTCGCCATTTTCACCCACTTGCAGAAACTCATGCCGGAGCTTGACCTGGTCGGCGAGACGCGCGACAACTCGCTCTTCATGAAGGCCATGGAGACCAAGGACGAGACCGAGGTGGCGCGCATCCGCAAGATGGGCAGGATCACGACGCAGGTCGTGGGGCGCGTCGCCGATTACCTGACCGGGTGCGAGGTGCGGGAAGAAGACGAAGTTCTCCTGAAAGAAGACAGCACGCCGCTGACTGTCTCGGACGTCAAATCCAAAATCAATCTCTGGCTGGCCGAGTTGGGCGCAGAAAATCCCGAAGGCACCATTTTCGCCATCGGGCGGGATGCGGGCGTCCCCCACTCCAGCGGCACGCCGACCGACCTGCTGCGTCTGGGCCAGACCATTGTCTTCGACATCTACCCGTGCGAGGCGGGCAGCGGCTACTTCTACGATTTCACCCGCACCTGGTGCCTGGGCTACGCCGCGCCCGAAGCGCAAAAACTGTACGATGAAGTAAAAGCCGTGTTCGACAAGGTGATGGAAAACTTCGACCTGAACGCGCCGTTCAAGAATCTCAACCGGTTTGTCTGCGAGCAATTCGAGGGAATGGGGCACAAGTCGCTGCTCAACACAGCCGCGCCGCTGGAGGGCTATGTCCACTCGCTGGGGCATGGGCTGGGGCTGAACGTCCACGAGCGCCCCTGGTCTGGGCTGACCGCGGCGGACGATAACATCCTGAAGCCCGGCGTGGTCGTGACAGTCGAGCCTGGCCTGTACTATCCCGAAAAGGGCATGGGCGTGCGAATCGAAGACAGCGTGTGGATCCGCACGGATGGGAGGGCGGAGATCCTGGCTGAGTATCCGTATGATTTTGTGTTGAGGATGAAGAAGCAGAAGAGTTAATTCCCGCCCGCATCCTCGTCATCGAAACCTCCTGCGCCGCGCTTCTGTCTCCTTTTACTCTTGTAAAATAGTATCTCTTGCGCTATAATATCCCATGACCAAACACGAGAAATTCCTGAAACGCCTCATGAGCGGCCAGGCAGACGCAGAGATCAACTTTGGCGAGTTGTGCTCCTTGCTCGATCATCTGGGCTTTCAGGTTCGAATACGCGGCAGCCATCACATTTTCTCCAAAGATGGCATTGCAGAGATCATCAACCTTCAACCTGCCAAAGCGAAAGTCAAACCATATCAGGTCAAGCAAGTTAGGAATCTTCTCCGCAAGTACCGATTGGATAAGGAAAACGAATGAATCCCAAAAAATATCAGATGGTCATCTTTTGGAGCGCCGAAGATCAAGCTTACCTCGTCGAAGTCCCCGAATTGCCCGGCTGCATGGCCGATGGCAAGACGCGCCCGGAAGCCCTCGCCAACGCCGAGACCATTGTCCAGGAGTGGATCGAGACCGCCCACGACCTGGGCCGCGCTGTCCCCGTGCCGCAGGGACGGCTGCTGACCATCTCCGAAGCCGCCCAACGGCTGGGATTAAGCGTTGCCATGGTGCGCCGCTACTGCGCAGATGGAAAACTCCCTGCCCAAAAAATTGGGCGCGACTGGGCTATCCGTCAGCACGATGCAGAGAATTTTGCTGCCACCCCCCGTCACAGCGGACGGCCGGCATTGCGTAGTACACAATACACTATCCAGCCCCACCGCGCCCTCCATGTGGCAGACAAAGAAGAATAATGCTCTCCGAATACGATTTTTCCAAAGGCGAACGGGGTAAATTCTATAAGCCATTGAGCAAAGGCTACAGCGTCACTATCACTCATCCCGATGGCACAACCACCACAGAGCACTACAAACTCATTGATGGCGCTGTTCTGCTCGACCCGGATGTGCGCGCGTATTTTCCCGATTCCGAATCTGTCAATACCGCCCTGCGCTCGCTAATTAAAATGATGGCGGATATCCCCGCCAGAGGCAAGCGTTACGTTCAGCGCCCTCAGAGCGCGCACCGCGTCTCAGAGAAATAGCAGCTATTTTCTGCCCGTAAACGAGGTGTATGCATGAATTCCAGCAAATACCAAATGCTCATCACCTGGAGCGACGAAGATCAGGCCTACCTCGTCGAAGTCCCTGAATTGCCCGGCTGCATGGCCGATGGCAAGACACGCCAGGAAGCCCTTGCCAACGCTGAGAATATCATCCAAAAGTGGATCGAAACCGCTCAAGATATAGGCCACCCCATCCCAACGCCGCGGGGAAGATTGCTAACCATCTCGGAATCCGTACTCCACCGCGAATGGGATACGCCAGAAGAAGACAAAGCATGGGTAAATTTGTAATATTATCCCTTTAACTTCTTACTCGTTTCTCATTCCCCATGACCGCTCTTCCTCCCGCCCGTCTCCTCGCCATCGAAATCTCCTCCGACAAAACCACCGCGACCTCCGGGCGGGGTGGTTGCAATAAATTCCCAGGTGGATTACCCAAACCCGCCTGACCCCGTCATCCCAAGGGGTTAATTTTCCCCAAATTCCTTGTATAATACAGAAGGAGCATCACATGGCAGAACTATCACGCTTCTTCGGGATCGTCATCTTGATGTTTGTGGAAATCAATGTCAAACATCACCTGCCGCACTTCCACGTTCGTTTCCAGGAACATCAAGCTTCCTTCTCGATCAGCCCAGTCGAGCTTCTGAGTGGCGAGCTGCCCAGAAAACAACGCAGACTCGTCGAGGCATGGGCTGAAATCCACCAAGAGGAGCTTGAGCTGAATTGGGAACGCGCTCAAAAAGGGCAGCAACCACTGCCTATACTACCACTGTAAGGAGATCGCCATGCACGAGTTGTATGATGTTGTGGACTTCGAGATCGTCGGAGATTACACGCTGCGGGTAGCATTCGACGACGGTACAGAACAGGTTATCAATTTCTTGCCTGTTTTGTACGGAGAGCTTTATGGCCCTCTTCGCGACCTGAATGTTTTCAACCGGGTTCGTCTCGATCCTGAGTGCCATATATTGGTCTGGCCGAACGGCGCAGACTTCGATCCTGCCGACCTCCACGACTGGCCGGAGATCGAGCAGACGTTCATAGCCCAGGCGGCACTTTGGGAATTTGCATAGAGCGCTGTAAGCCGATAAAGCGCGCCACTCCGCATTCTGCTTTCTGATGACTGCACTCCCTCCCGCCCGCATCCTCGCCATCGAAACCTCCTGCGATGAGACCGCCTGCGCCGTGCTCGAAAACGGCCGCGCCCTGCTGGCCTCCACCGTCGCCTCGCAGATGGAGGTTCATGCGCGCTACGGCGGCGTCTACCCGGAGGTGGCCTCGCGCCAGCACATCCTGTCCATCCTGCCGGTCATCGAGCAGACTCTGGCGCAGGCGCACCTGACCCTCGGCAACCTGGACGCCATCGCCGTGACGCGCGGTCCCGGCCTGGCCGGTTCGCTGGTTGTCGGATTGAATGCGGCCAAAGGGCTGGCTCTGGGAGCGAATATTCCGCTGGTGGGCGTGAACCACCTCGAAGGGCACATATACTCGGCATGGGTGTACGACAGTCCCCCGAAGGGGGATAACGCGGGGGAAAATCCGCCGCCGGAACCGCAATTCCCATTGATGGCATTACTGGTCTCTGGGGGGCACACTGAATTGAATTTAATGGAATCCCATCTGAAATACAAGCGGCTGGGCGCCACCGTGGATGACGCTGCCGGCGAGGCTTTCGATAAGGTCGCCCGCCTGCTCGGACTGGGTTACCCCGGCGGCCCGGCCATCCAAAAAACCGCCGAGGAAGGTGACCCGGCAGCGATTAACTTCCCGCGCGCCTGGTTGGAAGGGAGGTGGGATTTTTCATTTAGTGGTCTGAAGACCGCTGTCCTGAGGGAAGTAAAAAGGCTGGAGGGCGAAGGCAAGCCCATCCCGGTGGCGAACATGGCTGCCAGTTTCCAGGCCGCTGTGGTAGATGTATTGTTCACTAAAACCTTGAAGGCCGCACGCCAATTCGGCGCCAAAGCGATACTCGTCGCGGGCGGCGTCTCGGCCAACCATGCCTTACGGCAGGCATTCCTGGCCCAAAAAGAGTTCCCGGTGCACATCCCGCCGCTCTCGCTGTGCACCGACAACGCCGCCATGATCGCGGCAGCCGGGTATTTCCGCTACGCACTCGGTCAGCGCGACGGTATGGAGATTGACGTGCTGCCAACGTGGCCTTTATCGTGAGAGAATAGAGAGTAGAGAGTAGAGATCAGAGAATAGTAAAACGAGGCCGCCTATATTTTTTCAGGTTGGCACCGTCAGTTGTCCGTTTAAAACCCAAACCCCGATTGAGATCGGCCCTGATCTCTACGGGGTTTGTCTTGAGGAGAATGCAATCTCCATTATAGCCAGCAAGATAAGAAATACCTGAAAGAAGAATAAGAAGTAGATTAGAAAATTAGGAATCAGGGATTGGTAAATCATGTACCAGGAGTGAGGATGGCCTTGATCTGTGCCAGCGTTAAGGGCCTTCACGCAGTACCTGCGGCTCTGCTCCGGCGCAATTGACTACCGTGGACGGTACGCCATCCGGGGTTTTACCGCCATCTATGATTAACGCAATCCTCCCCACCAACTGTACCAGCACTTCCTCTGCCGTGCAGGGGCTGGCCTGCCCGGAGAGATTAGCTGAGGTGACGGCCATCGGCCCGGCGGCACGCAGCAGCGCACGCGCCACGGGATGATCCGGCACGCGCACGCCGACGGTGGGCGCGGTGGAAACAGCTTCGGGCAGGGATGGGTGTTTCGGCACGACCAAGGTCAAGGGGCCGGGCCAGAAGCGCCCCGCCAGCCTCAGCGCCATTTCGCTGACCTGCGCCGTGACCTTCTCCAAATCCGCGGTGTCACCGAGCAGGATGGGGATGGCCTTCTCCGTCGAGCGGCCTTTGGCTTCGTAGATTTTCTCGATGGCCGCCGCATCGAAGGCCAACGCCCCTACGCCGTAGACCGTATCGGTGGGAAAGGCGACCAGTCCGCCGCCGCGCAGGATGGCGAGGGCGCGGGGGAGGGTGGAGGGGGCCTGGGCTGAAAGAACTTCCGTTTTCACAACTCGATATTACCACAAACGAAAGTGCGGCCTTCAGTCAGGCCGCACGCAACATTGAGAAAAGCAACAGAAAAGCGCGTCCTTACATGCGCAACGCCTTTATCCTGCTACCGGCATGGAAAGAATTGATGTGATCGGAATGGCCTCCGAATACGACGGCGTATAGGTGGATAGCGTCAATATGTCCTTGACAGGGGAATTTAGCATTATATCGAGTACCATCTCACGAAGTTCCGTGGATAGTTGGGTAAGCCCCGTGAGCGGAAAACTGCGCGGCCCAAAATCCGCCTTCTGCGCCAACAGGGAGTACTCGAAAAATGTGATACCGATTGCCTTACGCTGGCCTTTGTCAATACGCAACAGAATATGCTCGTTCAATTCAATGCCTGTTGCTTTTTGCCCAGGCTCAAACGAGACATAGAGCGTGTCGCTCTCTTCGTCGTAATTCATGACCGGTTTATTCATGCCACTACCCGATTTCTTTCTGATAGGCTGTTACGATGTAATTATTCGGCTCTGGCTCACCAGCTTCATTTTCTTTGAATTTGAACAATACGATCGCTACGATGTGGGTGTTGTCTTTCGGTAAATGGTCAAACTCTTTGGAATATCTATACTTTCGTAGGTTGTGTGGGTCTTGTCTGCGGTTCCCTTGCTGAACGGTTTGCTTGAGCTCTTCTTCGTAACCTGCCATTTCAGGGTGGTTTATCGACTCAATGGCGTGTTCCCATCGTTCTTGAGTGAGACAAATATTGTTGCCGTATCGGTCGTTTACTGTCCAACGTATGTCACCAGCCATGCTGCTATTCCATAAGGGTATGGCTCTCAGTTCGATTGTATCACAGAGCATATTACCGAACTTCCAACCCGTTATCGCGATTCAAATATTGCCATGGGCGGGAATGGGTGGAGGAAAGGTTTATCCAGAATGTTCACGCGGCCGCTGGCTCTAACACATATTCGGAAGCATCATACTCGTCAGCGCGTAACAAACCCATCCGGATCCCCGACCATTGTCGTTCGCGAATATCCAATTCCTCCCGGCTGGTATGTACGAAGTAAAACTCGCGGGCTGGGTATTGCTGGTGCAGGCGACGATAGCTTTGCATGGCAGCAGCGCCGTCCTGGCAGCGTTCAATGATGGCGATCTTATCCAGTCGTCGGCGGCTATCCGCTGTAGTATGCGCTTGTAGGGCTTCGATGATAAGCCATTGATCGGGGTAAGCCTGGCGTATTTCAGACCACTGCATGTTGGCCTCCTTCATGCACGATAATTATAGCATTTACCCGTCGTCTTTAGGCGCTATCTCGATGAGTCTGTCCCTCCCGGCCAGATCCTGGTGCAGGCTGATTTCCGCCTCCGCAAAGGTATCATACGCCAGTGAAAGCGCCTTCATGCCCTGCGAGGCCTCGATTTCCATGAGCAGGAGGCCGCCCGGCGCAAGATAACGCGGCGCCTCAACCAGCAGACGGCGGATAATGTCTAGGCCGTCCGCGCCGCCGTCCAGGGCCAGGGTCGGTTCGCGCCCGTAGACGCGCAGCCCGCGCAGGGTCTCGGTGGGAATGTAAGGCAGGTTTGCCACAATCATGTTGAAAGTCGAAAGTCGAAAGTCGAAGGTTTCGGCAGTGGGAAATAAATCACAACAAAGAAATTCAATTCGATTTGACACGCAGAATTTTTTAGCATTACGTTTCGCAACATCAATTGCTTCTGGCGAAATATCCGTTGCCACAACCCGCAACTCTGGCAGGTTGACAGCCAGCGCGATGGCGATGCAGCTGGAGCCGGTGCCCACATCTAACACGCGAAGCATGCCCCAGTCCGCTTCAGCGGACTTTGTATCTCTAGCCCGACAATTAATCGCCGGGCGGCGTCGCAGCCAGGATACTGCCCGCTCCACCAGCAGCTCGGTCTCCGGGCGTGGGATGAGCACGCCCGGCCTGAGGATGAACTCCAACCCAAAGAATTCCCAGCGGCCAAGCACGTAGGGCAGCGGTACGCCATCTCCCAATTGTCGCAGGGCCTTTTCAAGGGCGCGTCCCTGCTTGGGCGTGAGGGTCGTTTCAGGATGCGCCAGTACCCAGGCGCGCGACTTACCCAGCACGTGCGCCAGCAACACCTGCGCGTCGAGGTTGGGCGTATCGCTCTTCCCCCCCAGGCGCGCCGATAGACTTATGAAGTAGTCTCCGATTGCAGTTTCTCTTGTACCCACAGGTTCAACAAGGTTTCGGGGGATATGCCTCGCCTTTTCGCGATCGAGCGAAGTTGGGTTGATAGATCAGCATCCAGTGAAAAATATACAACTTCCGATTGGATATCAACTTCAAAGTCCACTGGTTTAGTCTGATCCCAATAGTCGGCAAGGTCATGGGTATCCCAGAAATCCCCAATTTCCTTGTAAGTCTGTGCTTGTGAAATGGAACTTCTACTTTTGCCCATAATCTCTCCGTTCGTTGCGCGTCATATCACGCGCAGACAAGATCAAAGCCCGTCCGTCTTTTTTGAGAACCAAGAAGACAATGAGATATCGGCCACCATCTGTTAATCCCAGTGCCGCATAAACGTTTTCGCCGGAACGATGTCCCTTCTCTACAAAGCGTACATGGGGTTTACTTCCAAAAATCTCTCTAACATCCTGTTGCCGGACATTGTGCTTACTTTCCAGTTTTTCGACAATGTCTTCGAACCAAATGAAACCGGTAACTTTCAAAGAATTTCTCCAGCGGTCAGCGAAGGGGCAACAACTTCCTCTCTGATTATACAACGGAACTTTTCCATCGTGGCAGTCGTCTATTTTTCGTAATCACAGCGCCATCTCTCTCCGTATCTCATGTAAGGAGGCAGCCATGTCCCGCAAACTTTCCTTGCTCATCTTCATCCTTCTGACTTCCGCCT
>JBDRTP010000248.1:0-2845 GCA_043823965.1 Chloroflexota bacterium | reverse complement strand
ACTCGACGCCCTCCCGCGCCGGATGTGGTTGCGTCTCCTCCTGATTGGATTGAGCGCTTACACCATCGGCAACGGCGCCATGTTCTGGTCGTTGAAGTTTCTGCCGGCCACCACCGTCTCGTTCATGATGGGCATGATCACGCTGTTCGTCCTTTTTGGCAGCGTCCTCTGGCTGAGAGAAATCCCCACCCGCCTCCAAACCATCGGCATCCTGGTCACGCTAGGCGGAACGGCCATGTTTTTCTCGATCGGTCTCAAGCCGGGTGAGCCGCTGGGTGTGGCGATCCTGTCCATCGGTCTGATTGCTTTTACTTTATTCGGCGTTTTGGGGCGTGACGTGGCCCGCGGCCAGAAAGTGGACACGCTTGCCCTGACGGCCATCCCATTGGCCCTCGGCGGCGGATTGCTGCTCCTGATCGCCTTGCCGCTCGAAGGCCTGCCGCACGCCTCGCCCCAGACCTGGGGCCTGGTGCTCTGGCTGGCAGTAATCAACACCGCCCTGGGCTATATCCTGTACAACCACTCGCTGCAAGTGCTGACCGCCTTCGAGATGAACGTGATGCTCAACCTCTCGCCGGTCTTGACCGCCATCATGGGCTGGTTCCTGCTGAACGAGCGCCTGACGGTCTTGCAGTGGATTGGCATGGTAGTTGTCATCCTCGGCGTGGCGCTGGTGCAGCGTCCGCGCCGAAGGCCTGCTCGGTAAAAAGGTAGAGGCTGAAAACGAAAAAGCGTGAACTGCCTATCGTTCACGCTTATCGGGGCTACAGCCGCCGTCCTCGGCGGCGGGGACGCCGCCTGGAGCAGCAAAAAGTTTCATTATTTAGTTGAAAACGTCCCGCCAAGTAGGCCTTCGGCAGGCTGATTGTTGACGGTCAAATTCGGCTCGATTCAGCCTGCGGGACGTTAATTTCAACTCGTTTGAAACACACCCAAATCTGACAACATCACCCGTCCGCTCTGGTCAATCAGGATGTTGGCCGGCTTTAAATGAGAGTAGAGAAAGCCTTGAGAATGGGCATATTACAACACACTGCAAACGGAGCGCACAATTTCCAGCACTCGTGCAATCGACAAGGGATCTTTGGCCTCAAAAATTTCCTTGCGCAAGCTGGTTCCTTCCACGTAGTCCATCAACATGAAGACTAAGGAGCCATCCTGTTCCAGGCTGTCGAAACGGACAATATTGGGATGCTGGAGTATGGCCAGGGTCTGGGCCTCGCGCTTGAAACGCCGCAGAAAGACTTTGTCTTTTGCAAGGTCGGCATGCAGCACCTTCAGAGCAAGAAAAACGGCGCGCTGCTGGCCCCAAACCTTATAGACATCTGCCATGCCGCCGCGACCAATGAAAGCATCAATACGATAGCGACCTGCCAACGTTTGCCCAACCAAAGTTATATCCATTCTTTCCACCAAGAATTAAGGACCCCAGCGAGGCTGCCAATTGTCTTCCGCATGGCTGGTTAATTGAGTCACACCAGTACCGTCTCTTTCCATGACATATATCTCATGGCTGCCGTCTCGAGAAGAAGTAAATACAATCCATTGTCCATTTGGCGAGAAACATGGACCAGTATTGTTTCCTCCATGAGTCAGTTGAGTGACAGTTCCATTTAAAATCTCTACCAAGTAGACATCCCGATTTCCTATGGGGCCGGCATAAAACAACAGTTCCGTCCCGTCTGGTGACCAGGCACTACGGCCACCAATGCGCCGAACTCCCTTTGTAACCTGTGACAGCCCGCTACTGTCCGGATTGATCCTGTATAATTCGACATACCCAGAGAAAGACGACGCAAATGCAATTTGGCTTCCATCCGGAGACCAGACAGGGTCAATCTCGCTCGATGCAGGGCCAAACAGAAGATGAAGATCGCTGCCGTCTTTTCGAACCAGCCACAAAGATTTATCTCCATCTCGCACCGCCGAAAAAACAACCCATTCTCCGTCGGGAGATAAATCGGGAGCAGAGATGTCTTCTAAGTTGACAGGTATCTGAGTCTGGCGGCTACCGTCATCATACATGGTATATATTTGAAAGGCCCCCGTTCGATTGGACACAAATATGACGGTGTTGCCATCCTGTGATAGGGACGGATAGTAATCGTTATAGTACCCGTCTGTTAATTGCTCTAGATTGCTCCCATCAGCATTCATGATGCAAAGATGGTTAAAACCACCCCGGGTACATGTGAAAACGATGTGGCCGGAAAGAACTGGTGTTGGTATAAGGGTGCTGGTGGGCGTAAAAGTCGGCAAGGGCGTTAAAGTCGACAATGGCGTAAAAGTCGGTAAGGGCGTTAAGGTTGGGGTACCAGTAATTTCAGGGACGATAGTTGGTTTGAAAGAGGCGGTCATAAAGGTGTACACAGGTATGACGGGCGCAGGCATATTCCTTGATATCCAATACCCGGACAGCAAAATAAGAATCATCAAGACAACCCAGGTACCAACCATTGCCACGAAGATTCTCCCGGGTGATTTTTTTGCTTTGCCTGGCAATCCATTGACCATTCTTCCTACGGCGACCAACTGGTATGATTGTATGCGCCAACCCCGGTAATTGAAGTGAATTGACGCGTTCCTAGGGCGTAAATATAAATTTGTTGACGGCCTATGGCGCCTTTGAAATCAATGAAAACAATCTGCGAACCGTCGGGCGAAAAGGATGGCGAAAAAACGGAAGACTGTCCCTGGGTCAGCTTGATTTCGGCTCCTCCACCAGCCGGTATCATATACAAATCAGCGCGGTCGTTCCAATTGACAAAGCCATCCCCATTTGTATCATTCACGACGCGAGTGAAAACCAGGCTATTCCCATCTGGCGACCAGACTGGCTTTCCCT
>JBDRTP010000247.1:0-5215 GCA_043823965.1 Chloroflexota bacterium | reverse complement strand
CCAGATCCGCTCGTATGTGTTGCATCCCTATCAGATGGTGAAAGACCACCGCACGGAACATGAAACTGGCAACACCCAGGCCGTGATGGATGGGGAGTTGGATGCGTTCATGGAAGCTTTTCTTAGGCAGTCCACATGAATTGTGCGTAAAAACAAAGAGGCCGGTCAGTTGCCAGCCTTTTGACAACATCCCAGACGGTTTCCATATCCACCGTGTCATAGGCATGGATGATACGATCCCGCATCCCGCTCATGCCTCTCCAGGGGATAGCCGGGTATTTCTGACGCAAGGCATCGGGAATCCGCTTGCAGGCTTCGCCAATGATTTCCAATGCCCGTGCAACGGCAAAATTGATGCGAAAATCGGCTTCGAACTGCTCATACGTAATCCCTTCGAGCAGGATCTCTGCCTTGTCCATGGCATCCACAATATCCTCGACGTAGTCCAGAAACTCGTTAGTCATACGGGCAATACTTCGCTCAGAATGCGATTGCCAATTCTTTTTCTGAGATTTTTTCTGATAGCGATGTCAACTTTTATCTCAAGTATGTCACTGAGATAATTTTCCAATTCTACCAACCCAAGCAGACTGACACGGGATGGTCTTTCAAGTTCGATCAAGATGTCAATATCGCTGTCCGGGCGTTGTTCGTTGCGAACGTAGGAGCCAAACACCCCGATCACCGTCACGCCATAGTTATGTTGAAGGTAGGGCTTTTGTCGTTCTAGTATTTGCTTGATTTCGGCAAGGGTTTTCATATAACCTTCACTACTTGACTGTGCACTTCTTGGGATGATTATAATCGAAACCTGGAAAAACGGGCTTGACGCTCGCCTACATCGCCGCTATAATCAACCCGCTTAACTGCCGGGAACATGTCATTGCCGAGTAGGCCTTCGGCGAGGAGGGCGCTCCCTTCGAAGTACACTCAGGGCATGCTTTGCGACGAAGCAATCCCCAAATTGCGGGAACTTTCTCCCAAAGATCAGTTTTGCCCGTAACTGGGGGACTGCTTCACCGCAAGGGCGGCGGTTCGCAGTGACATCAATTATCGTAACTGGGAGACTGCTTCACCGCAAGAGCGGCGGTTCGCAGTGGCATCAATTATCATAAAGGAGTACGAAATGCCCCCACAACCCAAGCGTAAACTTTCCAAAGGTCGTCGTGACCGCCGCCGCGCCCACGATGCGCTGGAAACTGCCAATCTGGTGGTTTGCAGTAACTGTGGTGTGATGACATTGCCGCACACCGTCTGTCCGAGCTGCGGTTTCTATAAAGGCCGCGAGGTCATCGAGATCAAAAAGAAAAAGAAGAAGAAATAACCGACCGAGTAGGTGCTGCCGAGTAGGCCTACGGCGCAAAGGTTTATCTGAATTTATTCTGGCCGAGTAGGCGTTGCCCTGAGTTCATCGAAGGGTGCTGCGCATAAGCGATGAGCCGTGACACTCACGGCTCATTGGTGTTATAAGGGGCATGACACTCGACTTTCAGCATACTGCCTTACTTTTCCCTGGCCAGGGTTCGCAGAGCGTGGGCATGGGACGCGATCTTGCCGCCCGTTACGAAATTGCCCAGACGACTTTTGAAGAAGCCAACGAAATTCTGGGCTTTGACCTGGCGCGCCTGATGTGGGAAGGCCCGGAAGACGAATTGAACGATACGTTGAACACGCAACCGGCGCTGTACGTACACTCAATCGCGGCTTACCGGGTTATGCAAGAGTGCTTTCCGCACCCTTCGGCAGGCTCACCAGTGCCGCAGGCAGGGCGCAGCCTTCAGCCGGCCTACGCCGCCGGTCACTCCCTGGGCGAGCTGAGCGCCATGACCGCCGCAGGCGCGTTGCCTTTCGCGGATGGCCTGCGGCTGGTGCGGCGGCGCGGCGAGCTGATGAAACGCGCCGGGCAGGTTGCTCCGGGAGGTATGGCTGCCATCCTGGGACTGGATATCCCGACCCTGGAAAGCCTGTGCGCGCAGGCCAGCCGCGCCGAGGAAATCGTGAAGGTGGCTAACGACAACTGCCCAGGCCAGGTCGTCCTTTCGGGGGCAAAACCGGCGCTGGAACGCGTCCTGGAGTTAGCCCAGGCGGCTGGGGCGCGCCGGGCAGTCCTCTTGGCGGTCAGCATTGCGGCACACTCGCCGCTGATGGCCTCCGCCCAGGCAGATTTCAAAGCCGCCGTGGATGCCGCGCCATTTGCCGACGCGCCGCTGCCGGTAGTCAGCAATATCACCGCCCAGCCCATCTCCAAGGTCCACGCTTTACGCGCCGACCTGAACGCACAATTGACCTGCCGCGTGCGCTGGACGGAATCGATCCAGTTCATGCTCGCCCAGGGGGTTACCACCTTCCTGGAAATTGGCGCCGGCAGTGTGCTTACCAGCCTGGTCAAACGCATTTCCGGGGAGACAACCCGTTTGACCCTCGGAACAGCGGAGGATTTCGAAAAGCTTTCGTTGTAGTATAATCGTCTAAAGTAGATAAGCGCACTATCGAAGAATCTGGTCAGGAGCACTGACCAGAATTTTCGTCAATTTTGCCGATAAATCTTCGGCAGGATAGGAGAAGCATCATGAGCTTGAGTCAGGTTGCCTGTGCGATTGCCGAGTCGCCAACCCTCAGGTTGAACGAAGAGGCACGCCTGCTGCGCGAGCGCGGGGAGCCGGTCATCCACCTGGGGATCGGTGAACCCAAGAATAAAGCCCCCATAGCCGCGATTTTGAGTTCAGCAGCTAAATTAAGCAGCGGCGACGTCAAGTACACGCCCACGGATGGGCTGCCTTCCCTGAAAAAGGCGATCATCCGCTATACCGAAGAGAATTACAACCGGATGGTATCTCCGGTTAACGTTATTGTCTCCGAGGGGGCGAAGCAGTCGCTTTTCAATATCATTTTTACCCTGTGCAACCCCCAGGATGAAATCATTGTCATTGCGCCCTACTGGGTCAGTTACCCGGAAATCATCAGGATGGTGGGGGCCATTCCGGTCATTGTCACGCCCGAGGATGGCGGGTTTGTCCCGAGCTATGAGGAAATCGAGCGGGCGGTCAGCTCGTATACCAAGGCCATCATCGTCAACAGCCCGAACAACCCCTCCGGCGCGGTCTATCCGGATGAGTTGATCGCCAAATTGGTCGAACTATGCGAGAGCCGAGGCATTTATCTCATCTGTGATGACATTTACCATAAGCTGGTCTTCGATGGCCGCGTTCCCGCAGCGGCTTACAAATTCACCAATAAAGACACCGAAAACACGAAAGTGATTGTCGTCAACGGCGTGTCCAAGCTGTACGGCATGACCGGTTTCCGCATCGGCTGGGTGGTGGCTTCGAAGCGGATGGTCGAGGTGATGACCAACGTCCAATCGCAGACAACCACCTGCGTCTCGCCCGTGCTGCAGGCCGCGGCCGAGGGCGCGCTGACCGGTATGCAAAGCATAGTCGAGAGCCTGCGCCTGAACATCCAGAACAATCGCGATGTGCTGATGAAAGAACTGCATTCCTTTACGGACGTACATTGCGCCAAACCGGGCGGCACGTTCTATGCCCTGCCTGATTTCCGCGCTTATCTCCGCAAGAGCGTGGCAAAAGACTCGGTGGAGCTATCGAATTACCTGCTCGAACAGGCGCTCGTCGTCACCGTTCCGGGACGCGAGTTTGGCATGGAAGGACACCTGCGCCTCAGCTACGCCGGCAGCGTCAAAGATATCACTGAGGGAATCGAGCGCATGAAGTGGGCGCTGGATCCCAACGCCCCAAGCGAAATCTACATTGGCGACCGAAAGTTAGTGAGAGATTGGCTGTAAGAAAATAGAGAGTAGAGAATAGAGAATAGAGAGTAGTATGACTACTCTCTACTCTCGACTCCCTACTCTCGACTCCCTACTCTCTAAGGATGCAAACCATGAACAACATTCTCGACATCAAAACTCCCGCCGAGGGTCAGGCTGGCGCCATCCGCAGTGATTACGGGCTGGATAATCTTGGCCTCAGCAACCTGCGCAAAGTTTATTGGAACCTGCCGACTGAGGCCCTGTACGAGGAGATCATCTTCCGCGGCGAAGGCCATGTCTCGCACAGGGGGCCGCTCGTCGTCAACACGGGTAAACATACCGCGCGCGCCGCTAACGATAAGTTCGTGGTGCGCGAAGCGACCACAGAAGAAAACATCTGGTGGGGACAGTACAACCGTCCCTTTGCGCCCGAGAAATTCGACGAATTGTTCAGCCGTTTGCAGGGCTATCTGCAAGGGCGTGACATCTTCGTCCAGGATTGCTACGGTGGCGCGGATCCGGACTACAGGCTTCCGGTCCGCATCGTGACCGAGTACGCCTGGCACAGCCTGTTCGCCCGCAATATGTTCATCAAGCCGCAGACGGCCGAGGAATACCGGCGACACGCGCCGGAGTTTACCGTTATCGCCGCGCCCGGTTTCAAGGCTTTCCCGCAGATTGACCAGACACCCAGCGAGACCTTTATCGTGCTCAACTTCGCCCAGAAACTGTGCATTATCGGCAATACCGGCTACGGCGGCGAGATCAAGAAGTCGGTTTTCACGCTGCTGAATTATCTCCTGCCACTGCACGACGGCGTGATGACCATGCACTGCTCGGCCAATGTGGGCAGGGACGGCGACGTGACGCTCTTCTTCGGCCTCTCCGGGACCGGGAAAACGACCCTTTCCGCGGACCCGGCACGCGGTCTGATCGGCGACGACGAGCACGGCTGGTCCGACAACGGCGTGTTCAACTTCGAGGATGGCTGCTATGCCAAAGTCATCCAGCTTTCTGCCACCGCCGAGCCGCAGATTTACGCCTGCACGCGCCGCTTCGGGACGATCCTCGAAAACGTGATTTACGACCCGGTGACGCGCTTCATTGATCTGGAGGATGCCTCCCTGACTGAAAATACGCGCGCCGCGTATCCGCTGGATTACATCGAGAACGCCGTCACCGCGAAGCGCGGCGGCCACCCGCAGAACATCATCTTCCTGACCTGCGACGCCTCCGGCGTGATGCCACCCATCGCGCGCCTGACCGTCGAGCAGGCCATGTATCACTTTATCTCCGGTTACACGTCAAAAATCGCCGGCACGGAGATTGGCCTGCGCGAGGAACCAGAGATCACCTTCAGTGCCTGCTTCGGCGGGCCGTTCATGGTGCATAGACCGGCCTTCTACGCCGACTTGCTGCGGCGCAAGATCGAGCGCTACGGCGTCA
>JBDRTP010000246.1:0-5905 GCA_043823965.1 Chloroflexota bacterium | reverse complement strand
CGCGAAGCACCCCCGTAGGGGGCTTACCCGCCAAAAAGCTCAGATTACTTCAACCGAGTAGGTGCTGCGCATAGAAAAGTCCACCGATAAGGCTCCGATCATTTCGTCAACAATCTGAAGGTCATCGAAGTGGATAAGCGTGATGGCTTTGTTGGGACAGGCCGCCGCGCAAGTGCCGCAGCCTTTGCATAGGTACTCGTTGACGCTGGCATGAAAAGGGTCTTTGGATTCGTCGCTCTGTAATTCAATGGCGCTGTATGGACAAGCTGTAATGCACTGGCCGCAGCCCGAACAGTGCAGGCTGGATACATTGGCAATGGAAGGATCCATGGCGATGACGCCCTGATCCATCAACGAGAGGGCGATGGCGGCCGCGCCACCCGCCTGCGCCACGCTATCCGGGATATCTTTGGGAGCCTGGCATGCGCCGGCAATGTAAATGCCCTCGTTGACCGTCTCGACTGGCGCCAGTTTCGGATGTTTCTCGAGGAAAAACCCGTCCCGGCTGCGGCTGACGCCAAAGGTCGCGGCTACCGTTCCAGTATCCGCCTGCGGCTCGAATCCGGTAGCCAGCACGACCATATCCACCTCGACATGCCCGGGTTGGTTGTGGAAGGTTTCGTTCCAAAGCACGCGCAATTTTCCATCCGGCAGATTGTCTATTTGCATCACGCGCCCGTGATAAAAATGGACGCCCATCTGCTCGGTGCGGTTGTAGAACTCCTCGTAGCCTTTGCCGAAGGAGCGCATGTCACGATAAACCTCATGGACTTCGGCGCCGACATAATCGTGCACCAACTGGGCGATCTTGAGCGCATACATGCAACAGGCCCGCGAGCAGTACTCGTTGTACTTATCGTCCCGGCTGCCGATGCAGTGCAGGATGGCGACCGACTTGGGCGGCTGGCCGTTCTCGAGCAGCACCTTGCCGCTCGTCGGGCCGCTTGGATTGATCAGGCGCTCGAATTCCATCGCCGTGATGACGTTCTCCAGCTTGCCGTGCGCAGCACCCTTCGATGAACTCAGGGCAGCGCCTACTCGGTAGCCCAGTTCAGGGATGCGGCGCGGGTCGAAGTCCTTGAAGCCGGTGGTCAGGAGGATGCTGCCTACGGTTAATTCAAGCCGCTCTTCCTGCATCTCGTGGTTGATGGCGCCTCGTTCACAAGCCACCAGGCATTCCAGACATTCTGAGCAGACCCCGCAGCGCAGGCAGCGTTCAGCCTCTGTCAGCACCTCTTCTTCGGTCAGGGTCAGATCCACCTCGCGGAAGTTGTGCACGCGCGCCTCGAGCGGGATACTTTTGATGGGAACGCGCGGCTCCGTCGAGGCCTCGTCGCTCCTGAACTTCGCCTCGATCTCATCCGGGGTCAATGTTACCGCCGGAAGTTTGTGCGGCTCACGTAGACCTTTTTCGCCGCGCAGGTGACGGTCAATCGAACGCGCCACCTTGTGCCCTTCGGCGATGGCGTCCACGACGAAGAAGGTCACACCGCGGCGCACATCACCCGCCACGAAGACGCCCTTCATGGTGGTCATCATGTTCTCGTCCGCCTGCACGCCGACCGGGAAGCGGGTGTTGATGCTGCCATCCTCCGGCAGGAAGGAGAAGTTGGGCGCCTGCCCGATGGCCCAGACGACAATATCGGCTGGCAGGATATGCTCGCTGCCCGGTATCTCGGTGAAGTCCGGCCGGCCACGCTTGAAGCCGCGGAACTCCACCTCCATACAGCGCACGCCGGTGATCTTGTCCTCCCGGATCAAGATCTCCTTAAACGTCCGGCCCGGATACATTTGGATACCTTCTTCCTCGGCCACGGCCACTTCCCACTCGAAGCCGGGCATCTCGCCGCGTGACTCCAGGCAGGCCATGCGCACCTCGGCCGCGCCCAGGCGCAGCACCGTGCGGGAGGTATCCAAAGCCACGTTGCCGCCGCCCAACACGACCACTTTCTTGCCCTTTACCGGCACTTTCTCACCCAGGCAGGCCTTGCGCAAAACGTCCAGGCTGAGCCAGTTGTCGGGATGGTTGGAATCGCGGATGGGTAATTTCTTGGCCGAGTGTGCGCCAGTGGCGATGAGGGCTGCATCGTAAGGGCCGCCCAGTGCGGCGGAACTGTTTTCGAGCAGGCCGGGGATGTCATCCACCCAGGTGTTCAGGCGTAGTTTCACGCCTTCGTCCAAGATCTGCTGCACTTCCCAATCAATGAGTTCATCGGGCAGGCGATGGGGTGGGATGCCCACCCGCATCATGCCACCGGCTTTCGGTAAGGAGTCAAAGACCGTGACGGCATGTCCCAGGCGCACCAAATCCAGCGCGGCGGTCAGGCCGGCTGGGCCCGCGCCGATGACCGCCACCTTCTTGCCAGTCAGCGGGGGATTGTGCGTGAATGGGGTCCCAACCAAAGATTTATCGCGCATATTCGGTAATTCATCCCGGTGAGCATAGGCCCAATCGGCGACGAAACGCTTGATGGCCATGATGTTCACCGGTTCATCGTACTTTCCACGCGAACAGGCGTCTTCACAACGATGATTGCACACCCGCCCGCATACCGAGGGGAAGGGGTGTTCACGCCGGATGGCCCAGTAGGCATCCGCGTAGCGCTTCTGGTGCACCAGGGCGATGTAACCCTGGGCGCGCTGGTCGGTCGGGCAGGCATCCCGGCAGGGGGCGATGCCGCGTTTTTCGATCGCATACGCGCCGGGAACGGCCTGCGCCGAGAAGCGGTAGGTGGCCTTGCGAGTTGAAAGCCCCAGGTCAAATGGATTGGTGACCTCGATCGGGCAGACTTCGGCGCAGTTGCCGCAGCCGGTGCATTTGCTCTCGTCCACGTAGCGCGCCTTGCGCCTCACCCGAACCTGGTAATTGCCCACGTACCCCGAGACCGACTCGACCTCGCTGTAGCTCAGCAGCTTGATGTTTTCGTGGCGTCCAACGGACACCATCTTGGGTGTCAGTATTCAAGCCGCACAGTCGAGGGTTGGGAAGGTCTTGTAGAGCTGGGCCATGTGCCCGCCGATGGAAGGCTCGCGCTCGACCAGGTAGACCTGCTTGCCCGCATCCGCCATCTTCAACGCCGCTTCGATGCCGGCGATGCCACCCCCGACGACGAGCGCGGCCGGGGTCATCTTGACCTGGCGCATGGTCAGCGGGTTGTGATGGTGGACGCGGCGGACGGCGGCCGCGACGAGTGACTTGGCCTTGCCGGTGGCCTGCTGGCGGTCATCCACCACCCAGGAGCAGTGCTCGCGAATGTTGGCCATCTGGAAGAAGAAGGGGTTGAGGCCGCCTTCTTCGCAGGCGCGGCGGAAGGTGGGTTCGTGCATGAGGGGGGAGCAAGAAGCCACCACGACGCGGTTGAGGCCAAGCTCCTGTATGTCCTGCTTGATCAGCTCCTGACCAGGGTCAGAACACATGTAGGTATAGTCGCGGGCGATGGCTACGCCTTCCAGGCTTTTGGCGAAGTTGGCGACCTCGGTCACGTCCACGGTGGCCTCAATGTTCGTGCCGCAATGACAGACATAAACGCCTGTTCGTATTTTGGAAAGATTCAAGTGGACACCTCCTTTTTGCTGCGCACAGTTGTCGCTGGGTAACTGCGCAGCCTGGTTGTCTGGCGACTGGAAGTCGCGACAACGAATTGCACGAAGCCTGCCTTCGCAGGCTAAAAAGGCTGATAACAGTCGGCGCAGGCCGACTTTGCGTTCTTGTTGGTGCAGTTTTCCTGGCCTAGCCCGCCACATCGTCCCGATGTCCTTACGGGAGGGCAGGCAACTGCTTTGGGTGCCGGGTCGCTGGGGTTGGCTGGCTATATCGTGACCAGAATACCGTCAAGCTCAGCGAGTACTTCTTCCAAAGTAAAGCCATGCTGTACGGCTGCTCCGGCCGGGCAGGCGGCTGCGCAAGCGCCACAGCCCTTGCACAGCACTTCGTTGATGTAGGCCACCTGTCTCCCGTCAAGCTCTACCATTCCAATTGCGCTGTATGGACACAGGCCCTCGCAGGTGCGGCATCCGCCGCATTTTTCGGCGATGATGTAGGTAGTGAAAGGATCCAGCGACACCGAACCGGCGTCCATCAGAGCCAGGGCTGCGCCGGCTGCGGCGGCGCCATGCGCCACGCTGTCGGGAATATCTTTCGGGCTTTGGCAGGCTCCGGCCAGGAAGACGCCATCGGTGGTCGTCTCGACCGGCGCCAGTTTGGGATGCTTCTCGAGGAAGAAACCGTCCGCACTCAGGCTGACGCCGAAGGTCGCGCCGACTTTATGCTGGTCGGTTTGTGGCTCGATGCCGGTGCTCAGTACCACCATGTCCACCGGCGTCTCTCCCTCCTCGCCTGTGTAAACGTCAACCGCGATGACGGCCAGCCTGCCATCGCGTTGCTCGACACGGATATCTTTGCCGGTGCGGACGAAGTTAACGCCTTGCCGCTGCACGCGCTCGTAAAAGGCCTCGTAGTCTTTTCCGAAGGCGCGCATGTCACGGTAGAACTCGACCACCTCGGCATCCACGTAATCATGGATAAGCGTGGCCAGCTTGAGCGAATACATGCAACAGACCCGCGAGCAGTACTCGTGCTGGTCGCCGCGGCTGCCCACGCAGTGCAGGATGGCGATCTTCTCCGGTTTGCGTCCGTCCTTGAGCCGCACCTGGCCAGTGGTTGGCCCGCCGGAGTTTATCAGCCGCTCGAATTCCATGCCGGTCAGAACATTGTCGAGCGTGCCGTATCCGTATTGGGGTGAACGTTTCGGGTCAAAGTCATGGAAGCCGGTCGCCAGGATGATGGTGCCGACCTCGATATCCATCAGTTGCTCTTGCTGCTCGAAGTCAATCGCTTCGCGCGGGCAGAATTTCTCACAGGCGCGGCACTTGCCGCTCTTGAAATAGGCGCAGTTGACCGTGTCTATAACAGGCACGCGTGGCACGGCCTGGGCGAAGGGGAAGTAGATTGCCGGGCGGTTGCCCAGCCCCAGGTCGAATTCGGAGGGGATCTTCTTCCACGGGCATTTCTCGACGCACGTCCCGCAGCCGGTACACAGCTCCTCGTTCACATAGCGGGGCTTGCGGCGCACCGAAACGGTGAAATTGCCGACATACCCGGAAACTTTCTCTACCTCGCTGTAGCTCAGCAGGGTGATGTTTTCGTGGCGTCCAACGGACACCATTTTGGGTGTCAGAATTCAGGCCGCACAGTCTAAAGTGGGGAAGGTCTTGTAAAGGCGGGACATGTGCCCGCCGATGGATGGCTCACGCTCCACCAGATAGACGTGCTTGCCTGAATCGGCCAGACGCAGGGCGGCTTCGATACCGGCAATGCCAGCGCCGACAACCAGGGCGGAGGTTTTGACTTGTACCTGGCGCATCTCGAGCGCTTCGTGCCAGGCGACGCGACTCACCGCGGCTGAGACCAACGTCTTGGCTTTCTCGGTGGCTTTGCCGGAATCCACTGAAACCCAGGAGCAGTGCTCGCGGATGTTGGTCATCTGGAACAAAAATGGGTTCAGACCGGCCTCCCCGCACGCCCTCCGGAAGGTGGTCTCGTGCATCAATGGCGAGCATGACGCCACGACGACCCGGTTCAAGCCTGCGTTATTGATATCGTCCTTGATTAGGGACTGACCTGGGTCCGAGCACATGTAAGCGTAGTGGCGAGCGACGGCCACATTCCCAAGCGTTGAGGCATATTCGGTGACCGCTTCCACGTCCACCATCCCTGCGATATTGGTACCGCAGTGACAAACATAAACGCCCACGCGCGGCGAGTCTTGTCTTGGCGTCATCCGAGTGTCTCCTTTCGGCGATAAAAGATTAAGAAGGACACCATTCTCTCCCTTGAGGAGAAAGTTTTGGTATACGTATATTTTGGTTTATTATAGCAACGAATCAAGTGCTAATTGTCACAAAG
>JBDRTP010000245.1:0-7370 GCA_043823965.1 Chloroflexota bacterium | reverse complement strand
CCGCTTTCCAGGTTCCATTATCCATTTTCCATACTCCATTCCTGCTACGTGTACTGCGTGATGCTCTAAAGCAGTATAATATCACCAGTCCAGAGTCTTCGACTGGCAAGGAGAAGGATATGTTACAACAAATTACCATCGAAATTCAGGACGCCAGCGAGTTTGCGTCCGTCCTGCGCGCCGCATTGGAACGTGAAGTCCATTTGGTGGAGTATGCCATCCTGCGGACGTGGGATCGCCTGCGTGAATTTGAAAAGAAATTCGGCATGAGCACCGATGAATTCAAACGCCGATTCACCGCCGACGATTTGGGTGAAACGCTGGATTTCATCGAATGGGACGGTGAGATTGATACGCTTCGCCTGTTGGAAGAAAAAAAGAAAATGATCCAGGATGCGCACATCAAATGATTGACGAGTACGTCCACGCCATCGAAGAAACGATAGCCGCATTGGGAAATCTCGCGCGCAGTTCCGTGGTTTACAAGGAAGAGCGCGAAGCCGACTTTATCGTTTTACGCGGCGAAGTCAAGTTTGTAGACGGTTCGCAACTGCATTTTCGAGAGTTTGTCCAATTAAAACAGGGGCAACCGCCCAATCGTTATAAATACGCCTATCATTACCAGCGCACTGACGAGGCAGTCATCTTTCGCTATGACAACGCCCGCCACTATCTTGATTTATCCACCGCGCCGCATCACAAACACGTTGGGGAAACTGACGTAATCGCCGCAAATGCTCCTGATTTGCAATCGGTGTTGAAAGAAATCGAAGGGCTGATAAAAACGTAACGCGGCATTCATGCCGCAACCAAAGAGCGACATAAATGTCGCGCTACAAAATCCTCGCGACTGGCCTAGGTTTTACCGAGTAATACTCGGTCAATCCTCTCCCGGCTTCCTCATGCCGGGTTTCGTTTTCTCCAGTAGGTTATAATCGGGGCGTTCACCTCCCTCCTTTCCCTTACCTCTCACCTTCCTCTTTTCCTTCGTGCCCATTCGTGTCCTTCGTGGTTAGAAACCCTACCCAAAAAGATTTCCAAATGTCCACCCCTCTCGTCGAATGCATCCCAAACTTTTCCGAAGCCCGCCGACCGGAAGTGGTGGAGGCCATCCTTCAAGCCATCGCCTCGGCCAAAGTAGCCATCCTCGACCAGCACTCGGATAACGACCACAATCGCACGGTGGTGACGTTTATCGGCGCGCCGCAGGCCGTGGAAGAAGCCACTTTTCGCGGCATCCAAAAAGCCGCAGCGTTGATTGACTTGAACACGCACACCGGCTCGCACCCGCGCATCGGCGCGACGGATGTGGCGCCGTTCGTGCCAATCTCCGGCGTGAGCATGGAGGAGTGCGTCGCCCTGGCGCGGCGGCTGGGCGAACGAGTCGGGCGTGAATTGAACATCCCGGTTTATCTCTACGAAGAGGCGGCAACGCGGCCCGAGCGCGTCAACCTGGAGAATATTCGCAAGGGACAGTACGAGGGGCTGAAGAAAGAGATCAGGAAACGGGAGCGCAAACCAGACTACGGTCCGGCACGCCTCGGCCCGGCCGGCGCGACCGCCATCGGGGCGCGCCATCCGCTCATCGCTTTCAACGTTTACCTGGATACAGAAGATGTCAGCCTTGCTAAAGCCATCGCCAAGACCATCCGCCAGTCATCCGGCGGGCTGCCGTGCGTCAAGGCCTTGGGGATGCTGGTCGAAGGACGGGCGCAGGTCTCGATGAACCTGACCAACTTCCGCCAGACATCCATCCGGACAGTCGTCGAGGCCATCCGCCGCGAGGCAAAAAAACACAAGGTCAAAATCCATCACAATGAATTGGTCGGGCTTGTTCCGCAGGAGGCCATCACCGAGGCGGGCATTAGCTATTTGCAATTGGATGATTTCAAGCCGGAGCAGATTCTCGAGAGCCGCGTTTCTGATTTCCAACCTACCCAATCTCAATCTGCCAACTTTCTGGACGACCTCGCCTCCGCGACGCCCGCGCCAGGCGGCGGCTCGGCGGCCGCATACGCTGGAGCGCTGGCCGCCGCGCTGGTGGCCATGGTGGCGCGCTTGACGATTGGCAAGAAAAAATACGCTTCGGTTGAGGCGCAGATGAGCGAAATCCTGAATCAGGCTGAAAAACTGCGCGCTGAGTTGAGCGCCGCCGTGGACGAGGATTCCGCCGCCTTCGAGGGCGTCATGGCCGCCTTCAAACTGAGCAAGGAGACGGCCGGGCAGGAAACCTTGCGCAGTCAGGCCATCGAAGAGGCGACAATGACCGCCGCCCAGATTCCGCTAAAGGTGGCGCAAAAGGCTGTCACTGTGATGGCGCTGGCTGAACGCGCCGCTGCCCTCGGTAACCTGAATGCCATCACGGATGCCGCTTCCGCCGCAGCCCTGGCGCGGGCCGCATTGAGCGCAGCAGGTTACAACATTCGCATCAACGTTGCCAGCCTGAATGATCGGGTTGCAGGCGATTCCTTCCTGAACCAACTGCACACCCACGAAGAACGCGCCGCCAGGCTCGAAAAAGCCGTCCAAGAAACGCTGAACGAACGGGGCAAGTTATCACTGACATGAAAATAAGTTGGCGTGTTGGCACGTTGGTCGCGTTGAGTCTGTTGCTGGCAACCTGTACTATGAGGATGGACGACACTTCGACGCTGCTCAGTGCAAGCACTTCGACACCGCTCCCTGGCCTGACCGCCACATCGTCCCGATGTCCTTGCGGGAGGGCAGGCAGCGCAGGCCCTGCGGCTACGCTCATAGCCAGCCGACGACCAGCGACAGAAGTTCCCGTCAGCGCGTCCCCCTCTCTGCCTGTCACCCCGGCTGCCTCCCTTCCCAGCCCCACTGCTCCGGCCTGCGATCCAACAATCACCTATTGCATCGAGAGCGGCCACTTCCTATTGGAGCGTCCCAGCGCGCTGCCCGCAACCATGACGATAGATCCCAGTTATCCTTATGGCAGCACTCAAAATGGGACGCGCCAACCGCATCACGGCGTGGAATTCTACAACGCTTCCGGAACACCCGTGCTGGCCGCCGCAGATGGCGTTGTGATCGTCGCCGGGGATGATAAGGGAGGGCCTCCCTACAGCCCATCCCCGAATTTTTACGGTAATTTGATCGTCCTTGAACACCACCTGCCTGGCATCAACCAGCCAGTCTATACGCTGTACGGACACCTGTCCAAAATCGAGGCACAGACCGGCCAAAATGTCCGCGCCGGGGAGAAGATCGGTGAAGTCGGCGCGAGCGGCGCGGCGATCGGCAGCCACTTGCACTTCGAAGTCCGCCTGGGAGAGAACAATTACGATTCCACCCGCAATCCTGTACTTTGGCTGAAACCCTTGCGCGGCGAGAATGGCAATCCCGATGGCCTGATCGCCGGGCGTTTCATGGATGAGCAAGGCAATCCCCTTTACTATTCCAATCTCAACGTACAATACTTCCCTGAAGTCGGCGGGCCACAAGCCGCAGCATACGCGGTCGAAACGTACGCCCCCGAAAAACACCCTGTCCGCGGGGATGACCGCTGGCATGAAAACTTCAGCCTGGGGACCCTGCCGACTGGTCACTACCGCATCAGTTATATATGGGCAGGTGTTTTATACGAAAGATGGGTTGAAGTACAGCCCGGCAAATTGACCATTGTGACGTTTATCGTCAAATAGGAGACTACCTAATGGGCCTCAAACCCGACCATTGGATCCGCAAGATGGCGCTCGAACACAGGATGATCGAGCCTTTCGTAGACGGTCAGATACGTAATGGCGCCATTTCTTACGGCCTCTCGTCATACGGCTATGATATCCGTGTGGCTGATGAATTTAAAATCTTTACAAATGTTCATTCAGCGATCGTGGATCCAAAGAACTTTGACCCAAAGTCTATGGTGGATTTCAAAGGGGAAGTGTGTATCATTCCTCCTAATTCTTTTGCTCTAGCTCGTACTGTTGAGCATTTCAACATTCCAAGGAATGTTTTATGTATTTGCCTTGGTAAGTCAACTTACGCGCGTTGTGGAATCATTTTGAATACAACGCCATTTGAACCTGGCTGGCGTGGATATGCCACTCTTGAATTGACAAATAGTACACCTCTACCAGCGAAGATTTATGCAAACGAAGGTATAGGCCAAGTTTTGTTTTTTGAAAGCGAAGAGGACTGCGAGATATCTTATGCTGACAAACTAGGTAAATATCTTGATCAAAAGGGTGTTGTGCTGCCTAGGATATAAGCCGCAGTAGTTCTAACTAAACGTAACAGAAGCCTTATGCCAATCAAAACCGGGGTATATGTCATTAGAAACAAAATCGCAGGGGCCGTTTACGTCGGTTCCACTTCGCATGACTTTCGTATTCGATTCAAGACACATAGAAAGCTTTTGCGGCGAAATCAACATGATAATACGTATCTCCAAAATGCCTGGAACAAATACGGGGAGGCAAATTTTGAGTTTCTCATTGTGGAGTCAATAGATACAGTCTCTGAAACCATAGTTGAAGCCGAACAACACTGGATAAGCTTCTATCGTCAGGAAGCGAAAGTTGACTGTTACAACCTACGACCGGAGGCATCATCAAGCAAAGGAATTAAGCGTGATGACCAATGGATAGGGAAACTCATAGCTCGATCAGAGAAGCATTTCCAAGGTTTTGTTGGACCAGATGGCAAGGAGTATAGAGACATAGTTAACCTCAAAGGTTTTAAGTGGATAAGGAAATTTGGAGTGAAAAACGGGCATAATTAAGGTGTACATTTTGGAGAAAAACGATGTCCAAAAGAAAACGAATGCCCGCGAACCAAAAAGCGCAGATCGTTCTGGAAGCGTTGTGTGAAGAAAAGACCATCGCCCAGATCGCCTCGGAGAACAGCGTTCATCCGAACCAGATCCACAAATGGAAAAAGCAAGCCCTGGAAAGTTTTCCAGAATTGTTCGAAGATGATCGCAGAGGCGAACGCGCCAAAGAAGCAGAGCACGAAAAACAAAAGAACGACCTCTACGCCGAAATTGGGCGACTAAGCGCCCAGTTGTCCTGGCTCAAAAAAATCTGGACTCAACGTTGAGTAGGGCGGAACGGTTGACCATGCTGGAGAAGGACAACCTGGAAATGCCGCTCAAAACACAAGCGAACCTGCTGAGGATCAGCTATTCCAGCTTATTCTATCAACCTGCCCCGCCCTCCGAGCGTGAGCTGGACCTCAAAAAACGGATTGATCGGATCTACACAGATCATCCCTTCTACGGTTCACGCAAAATCAGAGTCGTCTTGCGGGCGGAAAATATACTCGTCTCGCGCCCCACCGTGCAGGCCTACATGCGCGAAATGGGCATTTCCGCCATCGTTCCGGGTCCAAATACCAGCAAACCCGCTCCCGAACACCAGATTTACCCGTACCTCCTGCGGCACATCACCGCTGCCCGCCCCAACCACATCTGGGGCATCGACATCACCTACATCCCCTTGCTGCATGGCTGGATGTATCTTGTCGCCGTTCTGGACTGGTACTCGCGCTACGTGATCAGCTGGAGCCTCAGCCAAACGCTCGAACTGGACTTCGTGTTGCTTTCCGTTGACCAGGCCCTGCTGCAAGCCCAACCCGAAATCTGGAATAGCGATCAGGGCAGTCACTTCACCAGCCCGCGTTACCTGGAGCGTCTGCAAAACGCCAACGTCAGGATCAGCATGGATGGTCGTGGACGCGCCCGCGACAACATCTTCACCGAAAGATTGTGGCGCACCCTCAAGTACGAAGAAGTCTACTCGCATGAATACGCCAGTCCCAAGGAGGCTTATCGCCAATTATCCGATTACATCCGCTTCTACAACTTTGAACGTCCGCATCAGGCGCTGGATTACCAGACGCCCGCACAGGTGTACGGGGCGTGCACGCCCCGTACACCTGTGGTAGACTCCGATGGGTCGAGCTTGTCGAGACCAACCTGTCAGGCTTTGCCTGCCGAAGGCCTACTCGGTAGAAACCTTAACAAATCAGTACACCTTATACTGACCCTTTTTCAACTCTAAAAAACCTTTACCACCTCACTTACCCTGGCACTGTAATTTGGTGGCTTTCTGAAGGAGCATGATGAAGGAGATACCGTTAAGGATCCTGCTTGTCTACTCGGAATTTCCGGACACCTTTTGGAGTTTCAAACACGCCCTTAAATTTGTCCATAAGAAGGCCGGTGCACCTCCTCTGGGTCTGTTGACTGTTGCAGCTATGTTGCCTTCTGAGTGGGAAAAACGGTTGGTCGATCTCAACGTGACCAACCTCACGGATGAAGACCTGGCATGGGCCGATTATGTCTTCGTCAGCGCCATGGTTGTGCAGCGCGAATCAGCGCGCGCCGTCATCCACCGCTGTAAATTAGCCAGCGTGAAAGTGGCGGCAGGCGGCCCGCTCTTCACGATGGAACACGAGCAATTCCCGGATGTGGGCCATTTTGTCTTGAACGAGGCTGAGGAGACTCTTGCACCGTTCTTGCGCGACCTGGAACAGGGTCAGGCTCGACGCGTCTATGCCTCGACGGAATACCCCGATATCCACCAAACCCCTGCCCCGCTTTGGCAGATGGCGAATCTAAAGCATTACGACACAGTCAGTATTCAGTTCTCGCGCGGCTGTCCCTTCAATTGTGACTTTTGCAATGTGACAGCGTTGTTGGGGCATCGCCCGCGCACCAAGACCGCCGCGCAGATCATCGCCGAGTTGGACAGCCTCTACGCGCTGGGCTGGCGCAAAAGCATCTTCTTCGTGGACGACAACTTTATCGGAAATAAAAAGCAGATCAAGTCCGAAGTGCTTCCAGCCTTAATTGAATGGCGGAAGGGCAAAACCGGTATGCCGTTCAGCACAGAAGCTTCCATTAACCTGGCCGATGATCCAGTATTGCTCAGGCTTATGGTACAAGCCGGATTCGACACGGTATTTGTCGGAATCGAGACGCCCAATGAAGACAGCCTGGCCGAATGCAGCAAGAACCAAAACAAAGGCCGCGATCTGGTGGAGAGCGTCAAGCAACTTCAGCGTGCAGGTCTCCAGGTACAGGGTGGTTTCATCGTCGGGTTCGACAATGATTCCCCCTTGATCTTCCAGCAGCAAATTGATTTCATCCAGAAGAGCGGCATTGTGACGGCTATGGTCGGGTTACTGCAAGCCCCTTTAGGAACGCGCCTGTACGAGCGCATGCAAAAAGAAGGCCGCCTGGTAAATGAATTTTCAGGCGATAACGTGGATGGCTCGACCAACATCATCCCCAAGATGGGCATGGAACCGCTGCGGGAGGGTTATCGCAAGATTCTAAACCAGATCTACGCGCCCAAGTTTTATTACAAGCGCGTTTTGACATTTCTTCGCGAGTACCAGCCACC
>JBDRTP010000244.1:0-3700 GCA_043823965.1 Chloroflexota bacterium | reverse complement strand
GTCCGTTTCCTGGCTAAATCTGGCCTGGATTTGTTCTCGCTTGCCAACAATCATGCCTTGGATTGCGGCCCGCAGGGCCTGGCCGAAACTGAATCCACACTGGTTACCTTTGGTCTGACCCCACTCGGTCCGCAGTCTGTGCCGGTCTACCGCAGGATCAACGGCATCCAGCTGGCCTTCCTGGCTTTTGATGATGTCTCCGCGCCATTGGATGTTGAGACTGCCACGCAGGTTATCCAAAAAGCGTATGATAACGGCGCGCTGGTCATTGTTTCGATCCATTGGGGGATGGAATATCAAGGCGGCGCAAGCGAGCGGCAAAAAAGGCTCGCCGCACAGTTCGCCCAGGCCGGCGCGGCGCTGATCTGGGGACATCACCCGCACGTAATCCAGCCCGCCGAATGGATCCAACCTCCCGCAGGTTTGGATCCTTCGGGCTTCGCCCTCAGGACAGGCCCTGCGGGGGGCTCGACACTCGTCCTCTACAGCCTGGGCAATGCCCTGTTCGATCAAGGCGGCCTGGCAGATACCCGTCGCAGCGCGCTGGTGCTGGTCGAGCTGGATGAAAACGGCGTGCGGAGTGCGCGCGCCGTCCCGTTTGTGATTGATATTCAACATAGCCGCCTCGAGGCGGCAAATGACCAGGTGGCTCAGGTAATCCTTGAACGATTGGGGCTGAAGTAAAAAACTACCTGACGGGAATCCATGCAAAACGGGATATAATTTAGCCGAGATACTCTGAAATGACTATTTGTCAGATGGGAAATTCGTTATGATCTACCCGACCCTGAGAGCCACTGTCCGCAAGGGAAAGATCCAACTATTGGATAATATCAGCCTGCCTGAAGACGCGCTTCTGCTGGTGACCATTATGGACGAAATGGCTGTGGAGACTCTAAGCCTAGGAGAACGATTGGTAGCAGGTCTGCAGGATATTCTGCTGGATCGCATCACACGCGTGGATACACCGCAGGCACTCACCACCCATCTGGGTGAAGTGTTGAATGAGGCGTGATGCGCTACCGCTTGACCGATCATGCCCGCCAGGAAATAGCTCGCCATTACATTTCCATTGACTCTGATCCCCCCGCTGTCGTGACAGCCTATCGCACAAGTAAGGTGAGCAAGTATTGGAGGGTCGAATCATGAAGGTAATATATGATCGTGAAACTGACACATTGACAATCATTTTCTCGGATGGGATTGTCTCCGAAAGTGACGAAGATAAGCCCGGCGTGATTTTAGATTACGACGCTTCGGGCAATCTGGTTTCAATGGAAATCTTGGATGCCTCAAGCCGCGTGGCTGTGCCAGGCAAGATAGAATATCAAGTGTCCCCGATCGCAGCATAGTGTGACATAACTTACCAATCTATGTACGACGCGTCTCAGAGACGCGCCGCACATTTTCACTCTCTTCCCAGCACGAACGATCCCCTTTTCAGCATAGCGCAAAATTTTCCCCACACCATCTTCACCACCCCCACCGCCCGCCAAAACGCGACCGCGGCCATGCCATGCGCCAGTACCGCGAAGAGCGGCGGCTTTTGCAGGGTGTAATAGCTCCAGCACTCGCGCGTGGTGCCCCAATACTCCAGAAAATAACCCAATCCGGCCCCGGCGAGGAAGGTCAGGACTGCAAAGCGGTGGTCTGTGGGAGTCAGGATGAGGAAGGTGACGAGCAGCACGGCCATGACCGTCATGGATTTAGCCATCGCCGGCCAGACGAAGAAGAGCATCAGGGCGTAGAAGGCGGGGAATACCAGCCAGTAAATGACCTTGAAATATTTCTCCCAGTTTGAAACCGGCATCCGCTTTTGCAATAAGCGCACCATGCGGTCAATCGTCAGGCTGGCAATCGGCCAGGCCGGGATGATCCACAACGGCGGGCGCTGGGCGGTGAAATACCACCAGATGCCGGTCTGCGTGCCCCAGCTCTCGATTACCAATCCGCCCAGCGTGCCGACGAAGATGATGAGCGCATCCGCGCGGATGTCCGCGCCGGACATGATGGTCAGAGACATGAACAGGAAAATGCCGACCAGCAGCCAATCGAAGTAACGCCACCACTGCCCGCCCAAATCAATATAGGCCAGCACCTGCACGGCAATCGGCCACCAGACGTAGATAATGAGAAAGACAGTAGCCAAAAAGGCCCCCAGGATGGCGTAACTGGAGCGCGTCCAGCCCATGAAGGCGACAAAGCGGCGGAAAAGGGATGGCTTGAGCAAAAGAGGTACCAGAAGAAGCCGGTTTGTCACTCCGACCTACAATTGTGCGTCCACAAGGCAAATGTTGATCGGAACAACTATGCTGACTTCTCAGATAGCACGTAATCGTTCATTTTGACAAGGTATTGCCGGTAATCCCTGATTAGCGGTTTGAGGCTGCGATGAACGATCTGATGCTCAACTTTTTCGTATCCGTGTACCAAACGGTTCCGCAATCCCGTCGTGGAAGCGAGGCGAACGGCGAGCGTCCTCGGCAGAACACCTGATGTCCCCATTTCGTCAAAGGTGCTGAAATATGTGGTCGGAGGCGCGGCGCCACTGGTCTCCAAGATATGACGATTGATGTCACTGGCTATTTCCACGATTAGCTCGATCAATTTCTCGACCGCGTGACGTTGAACGTAATCGGCTCGATACTCTTCAAAACTGACTGTGCTCAATGGCTCCAATTCACCCAAATATTGAGCCAATTCTATCAATTTCTGGCGAAGCAAATCCTTATTCAAGCGCAGCATGGCGCAGCTCCTCAGCACGGCGGGCTAGATATACGCTTTGACTTTCGCGAAATTTGTGTGTATCCCAATAACGACGCACAGCATAGGATTTCCAGTTTTCCCAGGCAAAGGAAACTGACTCAAAAAAAACTACCCCTTCGCTGGCAATCTGATAACTGACCAGCGGATCGGCATGATTGAGCACAGTCAAATCTACATCAGCAGGAAACAAGGTAGAAAGCGCGCTCCACAGTCGCCGCCTCTGCACTGGCGAAAGCGGTTTTTCCGAGAGAACGCCAAGGTCAATATCACTTTCTCGATTCATCACACCACGCGCGGTCGAGCCGAAAAGCACAATCAACCGCAAGCCAAAATCTCTTGCGAGCGGTTTCAACTGCTCAGAGGAAGGAAAATCAATAAAATTTTCGAGCATAATTTGCACCCTTATAACACAAAAATTGTATCACGAATGGCCTTACCACGCCTTGAAGTCCGGGGGAATCGCTGTGACTTACCTTCCTATTGGACTCTATCCGTGATAACTTTCTCTGCATCGAATTGCGCGAATTTGGCGAATTTTCTTTGGGAAATTCGCGAAAATTCGATGCAAAAAAGAGATGAACCTTATTACGGATAATGTCTATTGAGCTGCAAAAGATAGATTACATTACCAACACCTCACCGCGCCAGCGACAAAAACACATCCTCCAGCGTCGGCTCGCCGCGGGCGAGGCTGGTGGTTTTCAGCCCGGCTGATATCAGCGCGGCGCGGAGTTGTTTTTCTGTCATGCCGCGCTCGACAATGATGCGCAGATGGTCTCCCGCCAGTCCAACTCGGAATACACCTTCGCACCTGCCGCAGGCCTCCAGTCCTTCCTGCAGCAGCCCGGCAAAGACCTCCCACACGTCACCGGGGATGGCCTGCGCCTTGAGATTGGCGGGCGTATCCATGGCCAGCAGTTTGCCATCCCGCATC
>JBDRTP010000243.1:0-3340 GCA_043823965.1 Chloroflexota bacterium | reverse complement strand
GCAGATGGCGGCGGAGCGCGGGTAATTTTGCATCCATTTGATCAGCTTGTTTTATTAGTTCCCGGAGCGAACTCCCAAATTCGGGGTTATCCTGCAAATCCGAAAACCAGGTGCGGATTTGCCGTGTAACCATGATGAGTGAACTCGCCGGTTGTTCCGGATTCACAACGCTCAATGCGGCCTGAAGAAATTCCTCGGCTTTGACTTTGTTATTTGAACGATTAAAGACCGCAGCCAGCCATAAGCGACTCCAGCTTGTCTCGATAAACAAATCGCCTTGGAAAAAACATCGTTCAGAGGCCAGCAAATTATTCAAAGCCCCTTCAGAATTTTCCAATGCAAGCATTAAGCGCCCCCATTCTAAGTAGAGTAGACCTTTTTCAAAATTGGAGCCGCTTGAATTTATTTGTTCTTGCGCGATGTCAAGCAGTAATTGAGCTTCGGTGTAAACTCCTCGAAGTCTTGCAATGCCAGCCTGCATCAGTGTCACGTAACGGTTTAGGAAGCTATCATTTATACGGTTGGCAATTTCCTGGGCTTGCTGGTAGGCTTGTTGGGCGGCATCCAGTTCCTCCAGATCGGCATACAGGTCACCCAGGCTGGCCAGGTTCAAGGCCTCCATGCGCGTATGGCCGCTGCGCCGGGCGCAACTGAGGCCCTCTTCCAGGGCTGTGACAGCCTGTGCATATTCCCCCTGGAAGTGATACATGACGCCCATATTGTTCAACAGGTTGGCCTGCCAGAACAGATTGCCTTCCTTTTGCCCGAGAAATAGCGCTTTTTCAAAATAGATCTGGGTGGTTTTGTAGTCCCCTGTGGCATGGTAAGCCATGCCCAATTCCATTTGTATTCTCGGAATATCTTGTCTTTCGTTCAGTTCATCGCAGATTTCCAATGCATGTGCCAGGCATTCAACCGCCTGGCTGACCTGTCCCATACGATGCAGGCTCAATCCCTTCACCCTCATTGCCACACCATATGTGCTTTTATGACTGTCGTCCTCAGCCGTCAGGCTAAGAGCATTATCGGCATCTGCCAGGGATGCAGTGTAATTGCCCAAATAACGGTACGCGAAAGCCCGGCGTATCAATGTGAGGGCCTGGTTGGCAACATCGCCTGTGGAACGGAAAGCACTCTCAGCCTGATCGAGCAGGGATAATCCGGATTGTACTTTTCCCTTCATAACGGCAACGGCGCCTTGTAAAGAAAGCAAGACAGGACGCGCCCGAATAAGCTCATCGGGCAGGTGTTCCAGCCAGTTGGAAAGGGTGATCAAACGGTCATTGTAGAGCAAGATAGTCCCGGCGCGCTCGACCAGGTCGGCCAAGGCATTGACATCCCCCAACTGTAGATAGACGTGATAACTCTTTTCCAGATCTCCGTTCTGTTCGTGTACCTGAGCCAGGCGGCGATAGATGGGGTCTATCAATTCGGGCTGCTCTTTTTGCAGCCTGAATTTGAGAAAATCCTGGAAAAGGTGATGGTAGCGCAGCCACTTTCCATCCGGGCCGACTGGCAGGACGAACAGGTTGTTTAGCAGAACAGCCTCTATCATCCGCTTCCAGTTGTGAGGCTGGTCAGGGGTTAGTGGACTCAGAACTGCCGTGCATAGACTGACATCAAACTCATCCAGGAGGGAAGTGTGCAGGAGAAAGGCGCGCAATTCGGCGGGCTGCTGGTCGAGCACTTGCTGGCTCAAGTAATCAAACAGCTCCACGCCCGCGGCGCGCGCAGCCCGCAATCGGTCGGCGATACCCTTCGCCATGGTCGGATTAGAGAGTTGCAGGGCAGTGATCCAGCCCTCGGTCTGTTGTACCAATTCCTCGGCCGTCACTGCTGAGATTTGCTCATGATAGTTTTGTTCGAAGAGGGCCTGGATCTCTTCTGCGGCGAAGGCCAGCTCGAGTGGGCCCAAACCGCCGACCTGATCGCGGGCGATCATCAGAATTGCATCCGGCAGGGTCACGATTTTCCTCGAAGAGATGATCAGATGACAGTTCTCCCCCATGAGTTGGACAAAGCGGTTGACGAAGTCGCGAATGGCGGGCGTGTCGTTGACGAACTGGTAGTCGTCCAAAACCAGGGTAAAGTGTTCGGAAATCTGTTCGTAAATCTCGTTGACCAGGGTAACAATTAATCGCTCGGTATCATCTTCCAGCGAGGTGATGTTACTCAGCGCGGCGGTGGACTGGCGGCCGAATTTTGGAAAACGCTGAGCGAGCGCGGCGATGAAATAAGCAATAAATCGTTGTGGGTCTCGATCCAACGCATCCAACGATAACCAGCACAACGGCATCTCGGCGTGACTGGTAAAATCAATCAGAAGCGAAGTTTTTCCATAGCCGGCGGGAGCGGAGATCAAGATCAGCCGCTTATCCAGCAGCTCGTACAACAGCTCCAACAATCGCGTTCGAGTAAGGATTTCGTCGCGGCGTTTCGGGACGATAATTTTGGTTCGGCTGAGATTGATGCTTTGAGTGGGCATATGTCACCTGCGACTCGTCTATTTTACACGCGTATGGGATATTTTTTCGTAACTTATCTGCCGAAGACGTGTGCACGCAAAGGTTGTCACTGCGGACTGCAAAATCTCCCGATTTTGCTCGAAGTCGGGAGACTTCGGAGTCCGTGTCCTGACATGGTTTGCGTGCACACGCCACTCCCTATGAGCGCACTGAAAGAGTGGCCTCATGTATAATTGATTGCGTCACCGAAGGCCTACTCGGCAGCAAGAAACTATCTCAATAGAGGCCGGTCGGGCTCCCACGCCCGACAGTTCGACTGCATGCCCGCAGGGTGCTTCGCGAGGAGCCGTCTCCACAGTGTTTTGAGATATACTTCAAACGGGCACAAAATGAGTTTTTTCGTGAAACCTCCGTCAACGAATGACCAACGAATAAACGAATACCTGTCTTTTTTAGTACAAAGTCCAACTTCTACTTCATTCGTTTATTCGTTTCCGATTCGTTGACGGGTTTGGTGCATAAACTAAAAGCTCGAGTTATGACCGTGCACAGTATAGTCTCTATATCGTGGTCAGTACAAAAGGCCCCTTTTTTACCGGTGATCTATCGAGGAGATCGAAATGCCCAACGAGAAATACATTCTGGCAATAGACCTCGGTTCTTCCGGCCCAAAAGTGGGATTGGTTTCGACGTCCGGGGAAATCCTGGCCAGCGAATTCGAGAGGGTCGAGACCCTGTTCCTGCCCAACGGCGGGATCGAGCAACGTCCGGACGACTGGTGGCAGGCCATCCTGCGGGCGGCGCGGCGGGTGATCAGGCAAAATCCTGTTCCGGCCGAAGACATCCTCGCCGTCAACTGCGCCAGCCTGTACTCC
>JBDRTP010000242.1:0-7139 GCA_043823965.1 Chloroflexota bacterium | reverse complement strand
TATGGCTTGCTCGACCCTGGCTTTGACGACCTCACCCTTCATGTCGGACTGGAAACGGTCGCCGTCCATGCCCAAACCTGTGGCCTGCTGCCGCGCCCAGGTCTCGAATGCCTCCGCCTTGAGCGCGGACCATTCTCCCTGGCTGGCGTATAACAGGTCGTGCATCTCCCAGAATTTTCCTTGCAGGTCGGCGGCCTCGGCGGCCTGCGCCGCAAGCACGGCTTTATCGTGTTCACTGCTAAGAGGCAGGTGACGGTAGACCAGCCGCAAGTCATCGGGATGGGCGGCCAGCAATTCCTTCAGGCTGGCGGCGACCAGAGCGCAATTTGGGCACTGGAAATCGCTGTAAATGACGAAGGTAACCGGGGCGTTTATCGGGCCGTGAACGTGATCTCCTTCCTGGATAGGCACGGCGTCGGATGGTCTGGGTGTCCCTGGCCCGGGTGGTTTGTTAAGCACCAGGCAGCCCATGCCGGGCGCGGTCAGCACGGGCATAGTCGCGACGGATAAAGGAGGGGTGGTCGCTGAAGCGGGTGTAGGGCTGCCACAAGAGACGGCCACCAACGAGATCAGGATGAGCAGGATGGATTTGCGCATGGGGTCACTTCGATACTGCTGCCAGCAACTGCTGGAACGAGGTCATTTGTGCGATGCGACGCAGGAAGGCACCCAGCGAGTCGCTTTGGGCGCGCAGTTGACGCACCGCCGGGCCGACCGGGTCCTCGCCCGCCGCGCCGCCGGGGAGGTCGGCATAGGCGCCATAGAAGGCAAAGTAAGCCTGGTTGAGCTTGCGGATGGCATAGCCATTCTCCCAAAAGAGCTGGCGGCGCAGTTCCATATAGGCTTCAGCATCTTGAATCCTGCCCTCAGCCAGCAGCTTATCCACCGTAACGCGCGTGGTGTGCATCTCAGCCCGAAAGTCGAAAGGTTTGCGCAAGTCGTTCGGGTCGGGGCGGCCCAGGTTCAGGCCGACCGACACGGTTTGGGATGTCGGTGTCTGGATCAATTCGGGGTAGTAACGCTGCAAGATGAGGGCGCCGATCTCGCCTCCGGCGATGGAGGCGGTTGTTTCGTTCATGGTACGCAGTTCGGGGGTGGTGTCGTAGTTCAATCCCAGGGGGCGCAGGGTGAGCCAGTTGTGGATCCATTCGTGGGCGATGGTATCGGTCAGCCATTTCAGGTTGGAGGTGCGTAAAACCATGGTTGGATAGGAACCAATCCCGCCCACCGGCACGACCAGTGAGGAGACATCCAGGCCTTTGTCCACGCGCGCTTCGAGTGCGGCCTGGCGGTCTACGGTCAGGTCGGAGAGCAGCGAGATGCTGGCCTCGGACTGGATTTTATCGCGCCGCGAGAGGATCAGGTTGTAAGGCAAGGGCGTGATGTGGAACAGGATGGGCGGGATGGGCTGGCCGCCGCTCGTCAGCCCCAACTCATTGACGACCGCGCTGACTTGCTCTTGAAGTATGGCCTCGGCCAACGGCGCAAGTTCCGCCTGGCGCGCCTTGAGCTGGCTTAATTCTGCCCTCAGCTTGGTGGAGGCGGATTCAGGATTCTTGACCTGCGGGTCGGCGTAGATCAGGTTCAGATGATGCTCATCCTGGATTATTTGCCCGGTCAGTTTCAGATATTCCACCACGATTTGGTGACGGGCATTGCTATCGAAGTAGTGTGGTGTGCCAATCGCGTTCTGGGTGAATTTGATTGCAAAGGTATCCAAAGTCCAAGTGAAATAGTCAAATTCGATCGGGCGGGTGAAGGCGCGGGCGCGGTCGCTGGTCTCGGCCGGCGCGGCATTGCTGGCGGACAACAGGCTGATGAGTAGCAGGCCGAATACGAGCCATTCGAGGGCGCGCTGGAGGCGGTAGAGCATGGGGGGGATTATAGCAGATGACGGATGGCGGCGCACATACGAACCCGTTCCCTTAAAGGGAACGGGTTCGTATCCATACAATGCCTTAGACGCAGAATGCCCTCTTCGATCTCCTCCGGCGTGTAGAAGGCGAAACTCAGGCGGATGAAATCGCGCAGCCCGACCCGGCTGGAGAAGCGCACGCCGGAGCGGAAACCGACCCGGAGCGCTTCAGCCTGTTTCTATAATAATTCCTCCTCACTTAGCTGCCTAACGGCAAGCATAAGCCGCAGCGGGTGGGGCGGCAAGACGCCTTTGCCTTCAAACCAAGTTCGCTGGCTCGCGGCGCATACCTTCAGCGGGCAAAGCCCGCTGTCGGCTTCATGCAGTGTTGGGCAGATCCTCCCGTCTAAAATACCATAAGTCCTACAAACTGCCTATGCTTGTAGGACTTATCGATTGAGTAGCCTAAAAGAGGGTTGTGAGGAGTCCCTTTTCTACTTTGTAGTTCGCCACGAGCTCACATAGTCGTTCAGCGCATAGAAGCTCGAGCAATTTGGCCCACAGGAGTAAGAGGGGCCCCCATAATTGGTAAAATCGTAGACGTAGATGCGGTTGCAGTTGGAGTGTGACTGTCCAGAAGCGAATTTGTTGTTGAGGTTGCTAGGGAGGGATGTGACCCCATAACTTATCGTGTCGGAACAAGCCAAAGCTCCATAGTACTCAACGAGGAGAGTGGTATAGTTGGTGTTGTCGTAGAACTTGGCAATCAGGTAGCTCGAGGCAAGAGAGTGACCATCAACCGCATCAATTTTCCCTGCCGAGCAAACAGGTTCAGAAGCCCTGGATGACTCCTCGCCGGATTGAATCGGTTCAAGGAAAACCACGCAACGATAGACAGTTTCTTCACTTGGCCCCTGGACGATCTCACTCTTGCCGGTTGGTTCGCTTGGCCTGACCTCCCAGCCTTCATCTCCAGGTTGAATGGGATTCAGGAAGACTTGCTCACTCGTTTCGACAGGCTTACATCCTTGTTCGGTTACCTTTGAGGATTGTGTGCCATCCTGAATTGGTTCAAGCACAGCATAGGAAGTATATCCGGGAGGGCATGTTCCCTCATCAGCAGCCCGAACCGATGTCCACTTGGCCCATACAATTGTTCCGCCTAACAGAAGCAGAACTAAAGCAGCGTACATTGCTTTTCTTAACATCTTGTGCCTCCTAAAATAGGATTGATTGGCTACTCAACCAATTTCAGTATAGCATATACGCTGTTAAGCTGCTGTTAAGTTTGAGGCTCTTCAGAGGCCTGGCTTCCGGCGGTAGGCAGCCAAATGGTAAATATACTTCCCACCCCAGGGGTGCTTTTTAACTGAATGTGGCCACCATGAAGATGGACAATATGTGCCGCAATAGATAAGCCGAGCCCATAGCCGCCCTGTTCTCGCGTGCGAGAGCGGTCAACACGGTAAAAACGCTCAAAGATATGGGGTTGTGCGTCCAACGGAATGCCAACGCCCGTATCTTGCACACGTATCTCTACGCCGTTTAGGGTGCGTTGCGCTGTCACATTAACAAAACCGCCAGGGCGATTGTAGCGAATCCCATTTTCGAGCAAATTGCTGATGGCTCTGCCAAGCAATGGAGTATCTGCCAGCACCGTTACCGACTCGCTTATATCGAGAGATATTTCGACTTGATAGGCTCGCGCCAGTATCTTTGCTTCTTGTACGACCTCGCTCAATAAAACCTCCATCTCCACAGGCTCAGTTTGAATCTCTCTCTCCCCCTTTGCCAGCAGTAAAAGACCTTCCACCAATTTTTCTAACCTGGTTAACGCTCGCTCCAAAACACCGGACACTTCTTTGTAGTCGGAAAGAGTAGCATCGGGGTCTCTTTGAATGACCTCCAGGTTTGTGCGCAAGGTGGCCAATGGGGTGCGCAACTCATGTGCAGCATCGGCTACAAAGCGGTTTTGTTGTTCGAAAGCCCTTTCCAAACGCACCAACATCTCGTTGAAGGCATCCGCCAATTCCTTGACTTCATCTGGTGGCCCTTCTGCAGGCAAGCGTTGGTCAAGTGTTTGGACCTGGATTTTCTGGGCAAGATGGCTGAGATGACGCACAGGGCGCAGGGACTGCTTGGCTATCCAATATGCGCCCACCGCCCCTACAAGAGCAAATAGTCCGATCCCAATCAGTGAAATCAAGCGCACTTGACGAATCACAATCTCCTGCACGCCTGTTGTTTGCGATTCTGGCATTTCTATAGAGAGTGGCGATGTTTCAAGCGAAGGCATTGGTACAACAGTCGAAAGGTTAGAAAAAGGCTGTTGGGTGGGCTGAAGTTCTACACGGAGAACTTGGGGAATTTGGATGGCCGTCATACTATTGATAAATAACACCAAACCCCAGCCAAGGGCAAGAAACAACCCGGCCGTCCAAAGCGTCAATCGCCAACGCAATGTAAGGGGTTTAGCGAGACGGTGCTGCCAGTCTGATAGGATGTGCCTCATAGCTGACCTTCTTCCGGCTCAATCAACCGATATCCTATGCCCGCAATCGTCTCAATATACTGAGGACAATCAACATTATCACCCAACTTGCGTCGTAGAGAATGGATGTGAACACGCACGCTCGTCGTGAAAAGATTGACATCTTCATTCCAAACATGCTCAATTAATTCTTCCTGACTAACCACCTCTCCCGGATGACGCATCAAGTATTCCAAGATTGCAAACTCTTTAGCGGTAAGCTCTAGTCGTCGTTTCCCCTGCCAGGCTATGCGACTGGCAGGGTCAACCTTCAAATCTCCTGCATGGAGTATCGGTTCTCGCACTCTGAGATCGCGCCTTAGCAGGGCTCTTATGCGCGCTGTCAATTCCTCAAAATGGAACGGTTTGACCAGGTAATCATCGGCACCGAGATCAAGACCAATAATCTTGTCTTCGAGCCGACTGCGGGCGGTCAGCATTAGAATGAGCATCTCAGGCTTACTGCTTCGTAAACGCTTGCATACTTCCAGACCGTCTAGTTTTGGCAGGTTGAGGTCCAAAATCGCCAGGTCATACTCGTTTATCTGGCCTAACTCCCAGCCTTCTTCCCCATTCACAGCGATGTCCACGGCATAACCTTTTTGGCGTAGTCCGCGCGCCAGAGCATTAGCCAGATCGAGTTCGTCTTCTACAATTAGAATTCTCATTTTCCTTCAGGCGACAAGATACAGAAGGTGGTCATTCAATCTGCCCAACTATGTCTTATCCAGAATGATTCTACCTAAGACGCCAATCGGTTGTGTTATGCGCAATTATTCTGTATAACGGCTTATGGACAGGCAGCCTGACATCCTAAATTCAAATAGGCGTTAGGCTGCTATCGGTTAATGACGATGAACTGAAATCAGGATACCAAAATCGCGGAGAAAACGCAACGCCCGAATGAAAGTCATTTCTTGCTGCTCAAATACTCATCCATTGCCTGGGCAGCCTTGCGGCCGGCCACCATGGCCGTGACCACCAGGTCGGGGCCGCTGACCACGTCGCCGCCGGCGAAGACGCCCGCGCGGCTGGTGGCGCCGCTCTCTTTGTCCACCACGCTGATCATGCCCCAGTCGTGCGTCTCCAGGCCGGGCGTGGTTTCCCCGATGACCGGGTCGGGCCAGTAACCGAGGGCCTTGATCGCCGTATCCACTGCGATGCTGAAATTCGAGCCTTCGATCGGCAGCGGCTTGCGGCGGCCTTTGGCATCCGGCTCGCCGAGTTTCATCTCGATGCACTCGATGGCTGCCAGTTGGCCGTCTTCACCGGCGATGAATTTCACCGGTTGGGTCAGGAAGCGGTATTGGGCGCCTTCTTCTTTCGCCATCTGGCGGTCTTTCTTGCCGCCGGGCATTTCCTTTTCGGTGCGGCGGTACAGGCAAGTGACCTGTTCTCCGCCAATGCGCAGGGCGGTGCGCAGGCAGTCGGAAGCCGTATCGCCGCCGCCGATGACCGCCAGGCGTTTGCCGATGCGGGGACGCTCATGCTTATCCTCCGGCAGCAGGTTCAGCTCCGTGTTGCCGCGCATCAGGAAGTCGGTCGCTTCGTAGACACCGGGCAGGTCTTCGCCAGGCACTTCCATCTTGGCGTCAATCCCAACGCCCACGCCGACGAAAACAGCCTCGAAACCTTCCTTGAATAAATCATCAATAGTCTTGTCTTTGCCGATGTAGGTGTTACCGACGAATTTGACGCCGGCCTTTTCGTAATCGCCCCAGCGGCAGAAGAAGACTTCTTTGGCCAGTTTGAAGTTGGGAATGCCATAGACGAGCAAACCGCCGGGCGCCGGCTTGGAATCGAAGAAGGTAACCGCATGACCTTTCTGGAGCAGTTCTTCTGCGCAACCCAGGCCGGCCGGGCCTGCGCCGACGATGGCAACTTTCCTGCCGCCTGGCTGGCCAACCGGGATGGCCACTCCCTCCGTTTTGCGCTCGTAGCAGGTGACGAAGGTTTCCAGCGGCCCGCACAGCACCGGTTCGTGAGTCTTGTTCAGCACGCAGGAACCCTGGCAGAGTTGTTCGTGCGGGCAGACGCGCGAGCAGATTTCAGGCAGCGAGCTGGTTTGACGGTACAATTGGGCGGCTTCGATGTAGCGCCCTTGTTCGATCAACCACATTGCCGAAGGGATATCGTTGTGACACGGGCAGGCCAACATGCAGGGTGCCGGGTCGGGGCAGTGGATGCAGCGTGAGGCTTCCAGCATGGCCCGGTCGGAATCGAGCGGGACGACCACATCCCCAAAATCACAGACCCGTTCTGTCGGTGGGCGCAGCGTCAGGTCTTGATAGGGCATGTAGACACGCGCTTTGCGGTCTATTTCCAAATATTCGCCAGGGATTGTTTGCATTGGGCCTCCAGCACGTTGCTGATACCATTAGTAATAATACCATGATACCCAATCTTCTTATCGGAACACAGGTTTTAATGTCACCATTGCTTGCGACAATAATCACAATTAGGGTTTATTGGGATTTCCGTGATTGGTACACCCCCGAATTGCGGGGGTACACAGATTACACCCTGGCCTAGCCCGCCAGGGCAGGCGGATGACACGGACAAAACACGGATTTTTTTATATTTTTTCGCAATACCGCAAAAGTCACTTGAGGGTGAAAACCTTGGCGGGAGACCCGCCCCTTCCTTGTCATTCTGAGGGCGTACTTTGCCCGAAGAATCCCCTCCACAACGGGAGACCCTTCGGTCGCTGAAGAACGCTCCCTCAGGGTGACAAAGTGAGTTTTGCGGTATTGC
>JBDRTP010000241.1:0-2260 GCA_043823965.1 Chloroflexota bacterium | reverse complement strand
TTCGGCCAGCAGGTCCGTAGAAGTTGGTCCCCGTCCCTTGAGAATACCCACGGCGGCTTGCACCGGGTCAGCAGGTATGGGCAAAACGATAATCACGCCATCCTTTATTGTCCAGTGAAGTTGGGTGGCTGGCGTAATGCCTGGCGCTTTCCGGATAGTCATTCGCCGTTCGCGCCCAACCGCAAGCGGTGGAGCACACCCTGGGGCAAAGACCGGTCAACCCGTTCAACGGCGGCGAGTACGACGATAACGATGTGCTCGTCGCCAAATTCGACCGGCGCGGTCAACTCGTCTGGCACACATTTTTGGGCACGATGGACCCGAACACCCCCGAAAACGATTGGGACTGCGCATACGCCATTGCGATGGACGCGGCGAGCAGCAGGACCGGTAATGTGAGCATCAAAAATGGGCGCATTGGCAGTCGAAGGTGCCAAAATTCGGTTTCACGGCGCATATTCGCTCCCGTGGCGAAGAAGCCAAAGAGATCAAGGCCGAAGCCGGAAAACGAGCACGGCGCTGGGTGGTGGAACGAACTCATAGCTGGACGCATTCTGATCCGCTGGGAGAAGAAAGCGGAGAATTACATTGCCTTTCTGCATTTCGCCTGAGCACTGATCGCCTTCCGCGCCGCAGGGTTATTCGGATAGGCTCTCTAAGTACCCCCGTGAATGCCCCTCAGCAGGGAGACCGCCAGATGTGGCAGTCTTCCTGTGGGGTTGGATGGAAAGGCTGAAAAGAGACAGATTGACGATCAGGTTGAACATCGAAGACAGTTTGCGGTTCATGTTTCACTCCTTGTAATTGCCCGGTGCGTATGGTAAGATGAATTATCAGATGACGAATGGTTTTGGCTTATTTCTGCAAACGAGGTGCGCCATGCTGTATAACGTGCTGATTCAGCCACGCCCGGACGGGAAATACCACGCCACGGTGCTGGGCTGGCCTGACTTGAATGCCGTGGGCGACAGCGAACAAACCGCCGTCGAGCGTATCCGGCAGGCGATGCGCCAGTGTCTGTCACAGAGCAAAGTCGTGCGCATCGAGGTAGACGAGGCTTCCGTTGAGGTATCCGCGGCCAGCCATCCCTGGCAGCCTTTCCTGGGAATGTGGCAGGACGACCCGACCTTTGACGATTTCTCTGCCAAGATGGACGCGTTCCGCTGTGGCCTGGACGAGGCTGCCGGATGACGAGCCGCTACCTGCTGGACACCGATCACATCAGCCTGGCCCAACGTGGGCATCCGCACATCAGCGCTCGCATCTTGGCGACGCCGCCGGAATTTCTCGCCGTCAGCATCATCACCGTCCAGGAGCAGCTCCAGGGGCGGCTGGCGCAGGTGCAGGCTGCCAGAGACATGGAAGCGCTGGTCCGGGCTTACCAGGCGCTTCACGAGGCGGTTACGTTTCATCGGGCAATCCCCATCCTTGACTTCGACGAGCGGGCGGCGGCGATATTTACCAGCCTTCGCCAGCAGAAGCTCCGCATCGGTACGCTGGACTTGCGCATCGCAGCAGTTGCGCTTGCCGCTGGCGCAACGCTCATCACCCGCAACCGGCGCGATTTCGATCGGGCGCCGGGCTTGGTCATCGAGGACTGGTCAACGCCAATGTGAAAACACCACCGCGCCCGTCGGCGGAGATAGAAGGGGTAGAGTCGAAGGAAAGGGCGGAGCTGTGGAACATGAGGCGATATTGATTTATCGAATTGGGTTACTTGGCGCGCTTACGGCAGATCGAACGTCCTCACCAGGAAGACGGCCATCTGGGCGCGGGTGACCGGGTCCGTCGAGTTACTGATCCGCGGCTGACTCCAGCTTACGCAGGCGGTAAAGCACTTCCTCCAGAATCTTACGGTTAAAGCCGATCAGGTCTGCGAGCAGCCCGATCAACACGATCTGAAAACCGACGATCAGCAAGATAGCCGAGAGGATCAACGATTGTACGTGCCCGGCACTCTGCTCGATGATGAAGAAGTATAAGAATCGAATCCCTGGCACGAATCCTATCACGATCATCCCGATGCCCAGCATAAGAAAAACGCGCAAGGGTTGATACATCGCATAGGAGCGCACAATCGTTATCGCCGATTGAATCAGGTAATGGGGAATACTGCGCATCAGGCGTGATTCGCGCGTTTGCGGCCGCGTCCGCACGGGGACGTAGACAACCCCCAGGTGGCGTGCGCCGGCCTGGATAAGTGTCTCCAGCGTGTAGGAATAATCGCTGAGAACGGTAATTCGTAGAGCCGCCTCCCGGC
>JBDRTP010000240.1:0-5210 GCA_043823965.1 Chloroflexota bacterium | reverse complement strand
CGCCGTGATGGCCGCGGCCGCGCCCATGCCGGCCGCGGTGACCACCTGGCGGAAGGTCGGGTCGGCCGCCTCGCCGGCCGCGTACACGCCCGGGACGCTGGTCTGCATCCTGTCATCCACCTTGATGTAGCCTTTCTCCATCGCCAACTGGCCTTCGAAAATCTGCGTGTTGGGCGTGTGGCCGATGAAAATGAAAATGCCGTCTGTTGGGAAAGACGTCTCTTCGCCAATCTTCACGTTCTTCAGCCGCACGGCCTCGACTTTCTCCTTGCCGACCGAGTAGGTGCTGCGCACGATCTCAGTCACGACCGTATCCCAGATGAAGTTGACCTTGGGGTTTTCCTGCGCCCGTTTTTGCAGAACTGCGCCGGCGCGCAGGCTGTCACGCCGGTGGATGACTGTCACCGAGGAGGCATAGCGGGTCAGGAACAGACCCTCTTCCAGAGCCGAGTCCCCTCCGCCGACCACGACCACCCTTTTATCTTTGAAAAACCAGCCGTCGCAGGTGGCGCAGTACGAGACGCCCTTGCCGGTCAATTCGCTCTCGCCGGGGATGTTGAGATGATTGGGGCTGGCGCCGGTGGAGATAATCAGCGTATCCGCTGTGTATTCTCCGTTGTCGGTCGTGACCTTGAATGGCCTCTGGGATAAATCCACGGCGTTGGCAGTATCGAACTCAACGCGTGCCCCGAAGCGTTCAGCCTGCTTCTGGAACAGATCGCCCAGCTCGCTGCCGCCCACGCCTTCGGGGAAGCCGGGATAGTTCTCGATGGTGTGGGTCAAAGCAGCCTGGCCGCCGAGTTGGGTGCCGGTCAGCACCAGCGGCGCGAGTTCAGCCCGCGCCGCGTAGAGCGCGGCCGAGAGTCCCGCCGGCCCGGAGCCGAGGATGAGCACTTTGACATGCTGGGGTTCGGATTTGGAAGTGGAAAGTCCGGAAAGATTGAACAAGGTTCACCTCACGATATTTTTGATTGCATTGTATCAGATGCGCCTGGGACGGGAAAGTTGCAGGTTCATCCCTGTTCCAGCAAAAGAGCATGTTGTACACGGATTTCCCGTATTACGCGGATCGGATGCCCGAAGGATGCCCAGCCACGAAAGCGCCACTCCGCAGGCTGCGTGGCGCACAAGCACCCCCGGAACTATAAAGAGATTTACCACGAAGGTCACGAAGAGCCACAAAGGAAAACTTCAATAACCTTCGTGTCCCTTTGCCTGCCCTGGCGGGCTAGGCCAGGGTGACCTTGCATCTGATCGAGGAGTTTTTTGCCATAGCGCTTGACTTTTCCAACACGATCATTATAATGATTATCAGTAAGGAGAATCACAATGTCAACAATCCTCCGTAAGACGCAACTGCTTATTACATGGCTGATGTTCATTGCTACCATCTCTGCCTGTGCACCCGCAACTACCCCCTCATTGACATCTACACCAACTATTGCTCCCACTGCAACTTTTACTCCTACTTCCACTTTTACTCCCACACCAACAGAGACACCGCTGCCCACTGCCATCGTGCGCCCGGCGGAGGCCATTTCCCCGGCCAACGTGGACGAGATGGAACTGATGGCGCAAATTGGCATTGGCTTGGCCCTGACCTCGGCCTGGTCGCCGGATGGCGAGACGCTGGCGGTTGGCACCGGGGTGGGCCTGTACCTGTTGGACGGGCATACGCTGGAACAAAAGCTGTTCATCCAATCAGGCTATACCAAAAATATTGCCTGGAGCCCGGACGGGCAGACGATTGCCACCGGCTACGATGAGAACACCCTCCTGGCCAATTGGGATGCCACCTCCGGCCAGCCGCTCTTCACCGTGCAATTCTCCCACGGGCGCATTGATGCAATGGCCTTCAACGCCGCCGGCCAGTTGCTTACCGCTGGAGTCAAGTCCTCCGGCACGATCGCGATCAATAACAATACCTACCAACTCACAACCTATTTGGATACCTATGACCCAAAAACCGGACAGCGTTTGAATTCGGTCTCGCTGGTCAATCCTAAAAACAAAAGCATGGGTTTAATTCCCTTCTATACCATAGATGGCAGCCAAGTGCAGACCATGGGCTATAACATGGATGGCTCGGCTGACCTGGCCTGGTTGGATGCGCGCACCGGCCAGCAGGTGTATGCCCAAAGCATAACGGGGGACACATATACACCCCTGCCCACCTTTGGCAATTTGGCAGTGGTGCGCCGCTATGGCAGCCTCACCATCCAGGTGGTGGACCTCAAAACCGGCCAAATTATCGCCGAACTGAAGTTGGAAAGTTCCCCCCTGAATGTGCTGCTCACCGTCGACGGCAAGTTATACATCCTCACCAAAGGCAGCCTGGCCAGCTATGACCTGCAAACCCTGCAGGAAACCGGCCGCCAGACAGTGGCCGAAAATGTGCAGTATGGCGCCTTTACCGCTGATTTTTCGCGCATAGCGATTAAGGATAAGGATACCGTGTTGGTGCGGGAAAGCGCCAGCGGCGAGCAGTTGGGCGCGCTGGGCGGGTTTTATGATTTTGCCCGCAACCCGGTGGTGAGCACGGATGGCCGCACGCTGCTCACCCTGTATGGCTCGGTGGCAACAAACGATGTGCGCTTTTGGCTGTGGGATGTGTACACCCTCCAGCCGCGGGTGAAAATGGACCAGAAAGACTATGCAGACGCCGAACTGCTGGTGGTCGCCCTGCCCGGGGGGGAATACCTGATTGGCAAGCGCGGACAATCTGGACTGACAATTTACGATGCGCACAGCGGCCAGTCTGTTGGCCAGGCCAACCTGACCGACGCGGCAATCTACAGCATGGACATCAGCCAGGATGGGCGCGTGCTACAACTCGATAACACCTTATGGGATTTACAGACCAAAACCCAACTGTCCGAGATCCCGGCGTTTGGCTACAGATCCACCTGGCGCGCCGGGTTGAGCGCAGATGGCAGCCGGGCGATGTTCAAAGATGATGACTATCTGCTGGTGTGGGATGTGCAATCTGGGGAAGAGATCTTCCATGTTCTCGCTGATATGGATTTCCCTGTCTTTAGCCCGCAAGGCAATCGTTTGGCGTTTGGCCCCTACAGAACTGGCAAGCCGATCCAGACGATCCAGCTTTGGGACGTGGATAGCGGCAAAATGCTGCGCGAGCACGCGCTGAAAGGCTATGTCCTCGCCGCCGGCTTCAGCCCGGATGGCAGCCTACTGCTGGTCAGCGCCAACAATGACGGGTTGTATTTCATCGATGCTGCCAGCGGCGAGATGCTGCATAAGATCAGCTACGACCCCAGCGCCTTCACCTTCACCGCTGGCGGTGAGGCGCTGATCACCACCAGCGGTGACGGCACGATCCGCTTTTGGGGCATTCCGATTGACGAGTGATGATGTTAAGCTCTTGTCACGAGCGCATTGTCCGGTGGACTTCATCATGGCAGTGACCGTGCCGAAGGCCTACTCGGTAAAAATACCAGATTTAGCCCAGACTTCCGAAGGGATGCGATTGAGCAGGTTTTTTTTTATTTTCCATACACCGTCCCGCAGGTTTTGTGCAAGTCGTCAGAGTCTTTCGGTCAATCCTGCGGGACGATAGTTAGTTTTGGTATAAAGCGTCCCGAAGGTTTTTATCAACCGACAAGATTTCGCCACGCAAACCTTCGGGACAGTGTATGAGACCTTCGGGACGTTTTAACGGGTAACTATGCCATATCGCGGTGATGATTTTACGCAAGGGCAATATTATCATATCTACAATCGCGGCGCGGGGAAGGGACAGATTTTCTTCAACGAAGGGAATTATGAGTACCTTCTGCGGTTGGTGAAGCGGTATTATCAGAAACATGGCGCGACGGTCATCGCGTATTGTCTCATGCCGAATCATTATCACTTTCTGCTCAGGCAGGAGATGGATAAACCCTTGTCAAAGTTTATGCAGGTGCTGTTTAATGCGTATGCACAGGCATTGAATATTCAACAAGGTCGCACAGGCACATTGTTTGAAGGTCGCTTTAAGCATAAGTGCGTGGATAAATGGGAATATCTGGTTACTCTTTGCCGTTATATTCATCGCAATCCTGTCAAAGCGGGGTTGGTATCCAAACCCGAAGATTGGTTGTATTCGAATTATCGGGAGTGGATTGGAATGAGAGATGGCGAATTGATAGATGCGGTATTTATTCAAGACCATTTTCCGAATCCTGAGGAATATATTGCACTTGTGAATGATGTTGAGGATGAGAAGAAGAGTTATGAGAAGATTAGCAAATATATGTTTGATTGAAACGAACGTCCCGAAGGTTTTTGTCTGCGAGAATCGTCCCGAAGGTTTGGTTCAAGCGACTGGATTTGTCCACACGAACCTTCGGGACGGTGTATCAACCCTTCCGGACGTCGCCCTGCGAGAATCGTCCCGAAGGTTTGGTTCAAAGTTTGCTGGCGGAGGCGTTCGCGTGAAAAGACCTGCCGCAGGTGTCTTCGCGAAAGTCTTACGTTTGGAGTCCCATGTCCACGCGAGCGTTTCGATAGACACGCGTCACGATGAAACACCTTCGGCAGGTCTGCGACACAATTCGCGGGAATGGATAAAATCGTGACCAATGAACAACCCCGAAACCCCTTACACGGCATTACGCTTGAAATGATCCTTACCTATCTCGTGGAGCATTATGGCTGGGAAGAATTGGGCAGGCGCATCGCGATCAAGTGCTTTACGGACGACCCGAGCATCAAGTCCAGTTTGAAGTTTTTGAGAAGAACCCCCTGGGCCAGAAAAAAAGTTGAGGAGCTGTATCTGAGAGCCATAAAGAGGACAGCATGATGATTATGCCCCCTCCCAGCCCCAGACCTCCGAGTTCTTCGCGGAGCACCCCCGCGGGGCTGAGAACTCGAAGGTCTGGGGTTAAGTTGCCTTGTCCGTGATCTTCAGCGCCTCGTCCAGCACGGCAAATCCCTCCTTCAACTGCTCCTCGGTGATGATCAGCGGCGGGATTATCAGCACGGTGTGCCAGTGGGTGTACAGGAACAGGCCGTGGTCGAGGCATTGCTTGCGAAAGGCGACCATCTCAGGTGATGAGCCATTCCAGGGGGCCATCGGCTCCTTAGTTTTTCGATCCCTGACCAGTTCGATAATTCCAAACAGGCCAATATTGCGGACTTCCCCGACCGAGGGATGCGCCTCGCCCAGGTCGGTCAGCAGCCGCTTCAATACCGGACCCATGTCCGCCGCG
>JBDRTP010000239.1:0-2096 GCA_043823965.1 Chloroflexota bacterium | reverse complement strand
TGCCCCCTTCGGCCAGGTTTTTGACCAATGCTTGCCCGACCTCACCGACGACGCCAGTAATAAGAGTGATTTTTTTACGCACGGGTGCCTCCATAAGTTTTCAGAGATGTAATATTGAAAGACAGCCAATCGCATTATGGTAGCCCAGAGGCTACCATTATATCAAGAGCGAGGGCAGCTTGCTACTGTGAGAACGATCAAAATTGTTGGGCGTAGAAATGATATAATCTCCGCCAGGTGAGATTCATGAGAAACAAGCTCCTCCCGGTTACCGGCCTTTTCCTGGTCGCTTTTTCGCTGCTGCGACTCTCGTTTGGCGCGCTGGCTGCCCCGGCTGTGCAGGGACAGCCCTATGCATCGCCGACGCCCGGCCCGGATGGACGGATCATCTACGTCGTTCAGGAGGGGGATACCTGCCTGCGGATTGAACTTTTGACGAGCGTTTCGATTGAATACCTCCGCCAGACGAACCACCTGGATGAGAACTGTACCATCCGGACCGGGCAGCAACTGGTCATCGGCATCGGCGGACCCGCTGCCGCCTCGCCGACCCCCGGCCCTTCCCCCACACCGACCCCGCTCCAGCCCACGCCAACCCCTTCCAGCGGAGGCACGGCGCAGGTATGTGTATCTTTGTATAATGACGGCAACGGCGATGGCTTGCGTCAGGCGAATACGGACGCGCTGGGAGAGTACATTCCAGTCGGGACAGAGCCGATCGTCGAGGGCGGCGCGATCAGCCTGACCAGTCTTACCGGCACGTATTCTCAGACCTTGGACACCGTTGGGGGATATAACCCGGTCTGCTTCATAGACGTTCCAGAAGGGGAGTATTCGGTCAGCGCGGCTGTACCGGATGGCTATAACCCAACGACTGTGCTTAGTAATACATTGAAAGTTTCGCCGGGTGATACCAGTCACGTCGGCTTTGGGGCACAAGTGAAATCTCAGCCCATGGCTGAAAACGAATCTGGTGGGCGATCACCGCTGCTGGGTATTTTGGGTGCGCTGCTTTTGCTGGTGGGAATTGGATTGGGCGTGTACGCCTGGCGGATGAAGAAATAGATATTATCCCATCGGATGTCGCATCCTCTGGCCGCCGATCAAGTGCATGTGCAGATGGAAAACCGTCTGCCCGCCGTGCGCGCCGGTGTTGACGATCAACCGGTAGCCGCTCTCGTCAATACCTTCCTGCTTGACGAGTTGGCGGGCTACTGTGAATAGATGCCCGATCAGCGGCTCATCTTCAGCTTTCAGCTCGTTGACCGAGAGGATGTGCCGGTTGGGGATGATCAGGATGTGCACCGGCGCGACCGGATGGATGTCGCGGAAGGCGGTCACCTGCTCGTCCCGGTAGACAATTTTTGCATGCAATTCGTTGCTGACAATCTGGCAGAAAATACAGGCTGTCATGGGAAGAAGAACGCCTGGGGTATCGGCCCATAGCTGGGCGCGCAGACAATATCGTAATACTCCAATTCGATAGCCTTATTCGCCTCTGCATAGGAGGCGGCTTCCTGGCCGATGAGGCGCACCTCGTCAATGTGCTTGCCGGCGTCATAAGACCAAAAGCGCGGCAGGACCATCAATGGGTCATTGACCGCGCCTTCGGGCATGTACGAGGGGCGCCGCGGATCGGGATTATCGCTCAACGGGATCCAGTTGAACAGCAGCGGGCCGCGCGGGTTGATGGTAAAGCCCAGCCGGTAGCCGGATTGACGCGCCAATTGCGCTGCGCGAGGTGTGAATCCGCCGCCGGGCCAGATGAAGGCAATCGGCGTTTTGTTGAAATGCTCCTGGAAAGCAGTGATGGAACCTCGCAGCTCGTTCAGGATGTAGCTATCAGGGCTGTATTCAGAAATCGGCGTATTGTGGACGACGCCATGCGCCTGGTGATCCACCCAGCCTTCGGCTTCGAGGTCAACTTGCTGCTGCCAGAGGTCGGCGCTGCTCAAGGGAGTGCTGATCCAGGCATTGACCACTGGCCAGCCATACAATTCCCAGTAGGGCCGAAAATAGGTATTGAAATATTCGGCGTAATGACGGTCGTCAACGAGCAGCAGGATGGAACGGGGCGGGATTTTGGCGTTATGCTC
>JBDRTP010000238.1:0-6682 GCA_043823965.1 Chloroflexota bacterium | reverse complement strand
CTGCTCGTGGTGAAGGTAAAGTTTTCGTACAGAACGAATTTATGACCATTCGTCGAGATCACAAACGGCACATTCACGCGCTTGCTGACCCCATAAACTTTCGCTTGTTCCAATCCATGTTCGGGAGGCAGGTGTTCGGCTTTGGCTTCGATCAACGCCACGGCAACGGGTTGCGAGTCGGCGGTCACTTTAACGCGCAGGGTGTAATCCACCCGTCCACGCGAACGGCGGCGCGCCTTGCCTTCGCTCATATCCACCGCGCCCGCAGTCTCTTCGCGCTTGATGTTATCTTCCTTCCAGCCGCGCACATAGAGAGCAGGGTCAATCAGTTTGGAGCGGGTGTCGGATTCGTTGAGAGTCATAGAATAAAATGGTCGCGTAAATACCAACCCGCCTGTTCCAATTGCGGACGCTGTGCTGAGCTTGTCGAAGCATCAATCATTTCCTTACGCGTGGCTTCTTCTGAGATGCGGCGCACGGTTTCCCTCGCCAATGATTACACCTGGCGAAAGTATACACTATAAGCGCCGGCTTCGGGCTCATTGGGAATTGCCGAATTGCCGTGATGGGGCAGTAGATGTGGGGGTTTGGGCGGGCGTACGCCCGGATGAGGCATCTCCTAGAATAACTTCATCTGCTCTGGCGGCTCGATGGGATCCGCGCTCAGTTCTCTAGCCCATCTTTCACGTGTAAGACTGGATGTCTCAGCCAGGCGCCGCAGGTGACGGAATTTGAGCACGCGCCAACCGCCTCGCCAAATTTGTTCCAACGAGGGGTCGCGGCGCAGTTTGCATGCCAGCAGCCCGGCGCGGCCGCCAGGCATCACCAGTAGACTGCACTCAGGTGGATAGGGGTTCTCACGTAGTATCTGACCGGCGGCCGCTGAAGCCAGCAGGTAGAAGGCATAAGCCGGCTTTCCTTTTTCCTGCCACAGCAGCAGACGGTGAGTACCTTCCGAAGGCCTACCGGCAGGCCGGAGAGTGGTGAATTTCAGGCGAGAGGCGAGGCTCTCCAGCGCGTGGCCGGCAGCCTTCAGGTCGGCGTGGCGGACTGGGGCGGAATCCTCGGAGCGAAGATGCCACCGTCCATTTGATTCGGTTGCATAGGATGTCAAAATATCCCTGATGATGCCGAGCGATGGCGTAAACAAGCCGGGCAGGTGGGTGTAGAGGCTTACTTCTAGCTCGCGCTGTGTGCATTCGGGATGCTCTTGCAAAAACTGAACTGCAGCCTTTTCCGCCCGGTCAGGCAACGGGTCGTTCTCCCGCGAGTATTCATGCAACCCCCATAATCCGACCTCCAGGCTGTGCTGGCTGCCAGCATGACGGACGTAGGCCTGCGAAGTGAGCGCTTGCTGGATCGGCGCGTGGATTTGCGTTAGAGCCTCCTCACGCCACGCCAAGGCGCGGTCTTTAGCCAGGGCGGAAAGACCGGCCGCGTGCAGGTGCAAGTAAGATACAGGCTCGCCGCGTTTCTTCATATAGGTGTCCATTACTTGGCCAGCTATAAACGGGTCGAACTTTTCGTCAGGGCGGAGACTGAAAGCCCGCCGCTGCCAGAGGATCTGGACCGGATCGTGACGGGTACGCAGGGCTATGCCCTGCAAATCAAAACCAGCCGAGGCGGTTGCCAGCATAACGGCGGACAGGAAAGAAGGTTCCGGCTCGGCGACCAGCGTAAAGAATGGTGTGGTGAGTGCAATGTGCGGGGCGAGATTCTTCAGCGTCGCGTACAGTGCGGCGGTGTGCCAGTTCCAATCATACCGGCGACGACGCAGAACGCGCTTGAACGGGCCGACGGCCTCACGCCCCCACAACCAGCCGGCCCACAAGGCCGATAGAGTCCAGAAGGCCTGGTTGGGGCGCGGGAGCGCAGTCAAGACGAATTGAATGGGTATTTCTTTCAGGCGCGGCGCCAGCTCCCGCAACGGGCCTTCGAACAGGCAAATGCCGCCGCTTTCGGGCGGGTGGACAGGCCAGACCGTCATCGGCACAGGCGGCGACTCGCCGGCCCAGGTCTCTACGCCCCTTTCAAGCGCCAGCCAGATATTATTCTCGCGAAAGCGCGGTGGAATGGTCAACTGCTTCGGGCGTGGACGTTCAGCCGGGTGCGGCCAAAGGGTGTTGCCTTCGTCGCAGGCGGTCAAGGTCAGGGCGAACATACAGCGCCGTCGTTCGGGAGTTAACGAAAGGCCGTCCAGTTTGTTAATGATGGTAACCAGGGCATAGACGGCACGCGGCAGGTAACATTCCAGGGCTTCCTCGGCGTGCACGCGATCCGGGTCTTCTCGGGGGGCGACGCGCTCCAGGGCGCGCGAACGGTGTAGGGTCGCGGTGGCGGCGAATTGCGCGGCATGTTGCCGGTCGGCGGGTGTAGTCTGGCGCTCGCCGCTTTCCCCGCATTGCGGGCAACGCAGGATGCGCGCCAGCGGAACTTGACTGCCGCGTTCCCAAATGTAAGCCTCGGCTGGGAGGCTGCGCTGGCATTTACTGCACTCGGTAAGGTATAGGGATTGCAGATGGGTTTCCAGCCGCTCTTCGCCTTTGCGGGAAACTGCCAGATCGGCCAGCGCGGCCTGCAGGTCAGCCTTGGAAGGTGGCGCGGCGGCTAGATCCAGTTGGAAACGCGTCACCGGATTGCTGACGGCGACCAGCACGCGATAACCGGCGCGCGCCATTTCGACCGCCAGGCGGGGCGAGGCTCCGAACGGGTCCAGCACCCAGGTTCCGCGCTTCGCCTCGCTCCCTGGCCCGGCTGTCACATCGTCCCGACATCGTCCCGACGCTCTTACGGGATGTCCTTGCGGGAGGACAGGCAGCGTGGCATGTTCCGCTAAAAACGCCTGGGCGATGCCCTCTGGTACGGGAGGCAGGTAGCGCGCCAGCGGTTCTGGGCGAGCTGGTTCGTTCCCCGGAATAAATGCCAAGGCGGAGAGAATGTCCATCAAATGTTAGTATAATGGATTGGGAGGAAAAAGCAATCCTTTGGGAGGAGGTCTTTTTAAAGAAGAATACGTGTACTGCTTACTGAATTTACAAAGACCCATGTTACAATTTCTTCGCCCGCTGGATAAGTTTTACCGAGTAGGCCTTCGGCAATAACGTGCTATCATAATGTGAGATGGATTAGTTCATCTATTGAAATATTGGTGATTTATGCCCAAATCTGATCTCGTTTTGCTTGCTCTAGATAATCCTGATATCCTGCCTTTATTCGAACGGGCACTGGCTGCCGCATCCTATCAGGTGGCAATTGCCCGTGACCGGGCTGCGCTCGACAAAATATTGCAAGAGACCTCACCTGCTTTGTTGATAATCAGTGATATTTTCAAGGAAGACAGCGGGATAGATATTTCTGCCGCTCTGCTCGAACGCATGCCGACCTTACCCATCCTTCTGTTTGTCACTCAGGAATTACCCACGACAACCAAAGCTGCACTTCGTGTGGGGATCAGCGATACCCTAAACCCACCGCTGCGGATTGACGATATCATGCGCAGCGTGGAAAACAGCCTGAAGCGCGCTCAGCGCATCGGAGATTGGACCCGGCGCGAGGTCAAGCGCACAACCGCATCGCTTGAAAAACGAGTCAACGAGTTACAAAAACTCGAAACCATCTTCAATCACATCGAAGACGGTGTGATCATCCTGGGTAAGGATCACCGCATTCTCTTGCTGAACCCGGCCGTGCGGAGAGCATTTGCTCTGGGACAGAATGACATATCTGGCAAGAATATCCTGGATGTAATCGAGCATCCAGCCTTAGATTCACTGCTGAATTTTGCTTCGACCAATCTGCATCAGTATTATGAGATCGGCTTCGAGGATGGCCGCGTCTTCAATGCGCAGTGTACACCTATCCCTGACATCGGTTTGGCCATAACCATGCAGGAAATTACGTACTTGAAACGAATCGACCAGATGAAGAGTGATTTCGTTCACGCGGTTTCACATGATTTGCGCTCGCCGCTTACGGCTATTCTTGGTTATGTTGAACTGCTCGATCGCGTTGGGCCGCTCAACGACCAGCAGCGAGAATTCGTCGCGCGCGTACGGGTCAGTGTGCATAACATAACCACCCTGGTCAACGACCTGTTGGATCTGGGTCGTATCGAAGGCGGATTTGAAGGTCAGAAAGAGATCCTCCGATTGGATGGGATCCTGAACTATACCCTGGAAAACCTGAACAACCAGATTCTCGATAAAAAACAGCATATCCGTGTTGAACTGCCCCCGAATATACCCTCGCTGCGTGGTGACCCGACCCATCTGCGCCAGATGCTGGATAACTTGATAGGGAATTCTATTAAATATACACCCGATGGAGGCGATATCCGGGTGAGTGTCGAGGTGAAGGAAGGGCAGGTCATCTTGCGGGTTTCGGACAGCGGCCCGGGCATTCCGCCTGCCGACCAGCCGCATATCTTCGAGAAATTCTACCGTGCAAGCAACGTGGTAGACAACGTGCAAGGCTCTGGCCTTGGGTTGGCCATTGTCAAATCAATAGTGGATAATTATGAAGGCCGCATCTGGGTGGAATCTGTTCTTGGGCATGGCACGACGTTCACCGTTGTCCTGCCTGCTTATCGCCCAGAAGTTATGGTAACCCAGCCGGCTTAGTCCAGGTTTTCGCAGACTAAACTTTCGGGGGGGTGTAAAAAAACTGCCTCCGCTGGGTTGGAGCCAACCAGCGGAGGCGTTCGCCAAAAGAGGAGACAGTGATGAGCAAGTTGGAGGTGTCCTATTCCCGTCTCCGCACATATAATAGCCCACCTTGATATGCAAGGATAGCGCGGAAAGTCATAGATAAATCGTGATTAACTTCACAATCCTGCCAATGCACGCTTCAAGAAAGCGCGTACTACCTCCACGACTTCGGTAGTAGCCTGATAGGGGGCGAGGCGAATATCAGGGTGGCTATTGCCGGTGATCATTTTTGAGACCGGTTGCCCATCCCTGTAGCAGCACAGGACTGGTTTTCCGAGGCTCAAGGCGAAAGCGACCTCATACCCAACCCCATGTGAGGGAGTGCTGACCTCGGCGATCAGCGCGTCACAGGTTCGGATCCAGGCTACGTCTCGCTCGTAGACCTCGCGCGGGCTGGCAATTGCCTCCAGCGCCTTTACCTCTGGCTCGGCCAGATGCGCGGTCGGGACCTCGTGCCCGTCCTCCAGCAAGGCGCGAGTGATGGCCTGGTAAACGGGTTCGAACGCGCGCCCACCGGTAATGGAACAGGCGAAGTAGATGTTCATAGTGATTCAGTTGTCATCCTCCGGGTTCAATTCAGGGGAGATTGGTTGACCCTCGGAGAGGAACTCTGAGCCGGACAATTGTTGGCTGAGGCGTGAAAGCGAGCGCTCGAGATGCTCCCCGCGCTGGCTGAAGGTGATGTCGCCGCGCGTGCGCTCGATGATACTGCGGGCTACATCTGTTTGGCGGCGTAGACCATTGGTAATGGCGTCAGGATAATCCATCGTGACCAGCACCGAATATATGTCGTCCATATGGTTGAGTTGGTGTTCGGCCTCCTCTGAATAGCCGTGTCGCAGGATATCGAGGCAGCGGCGTCGCAGTTCACCGACAACTTCCGCCAGGCCGTTCAGGTAGGTAGGATGGATCACCCCCAGGTCATCCGGGGTGGGCAGCGGCTGATGTTGAATCAAGGCGCATGTGATGTTGGCCTCGGCATACTCTTTGAGGGCATCCTGCGTGTAGCCTGCATAGTACAGATCAGGATAATGAGCCAGGTCGCTGCGCAGGGTCTCGGCCAGCTTGCGAGCTTCATCGAGATGTACTTGCATGACGTCCGTCTCGTCGCGGTGGACGGCGCGGATGGCCAGCGCACAGTGACGCGTCAGGGCGCGGGCTTGGGCCAGCGCCTTGTCACGCGCCGCAGTTTTGACATCCAGGCTTTGCCGAATCTGGTCGGCGATTTCTTCCAGTTTGCGCATTAGAGTTACTTATTTCTCTTTTGGCGCTTCGGGCGGCTGGAAGGGACGGAAAAGATGTTCGGCCAGCGGAGAATTGCCTGGGACGGCGATCTCACCGAAGGCAGCCTCGTAGCGCGTCAGGTTCTCACCCAGCGCCCGGTGCAGCAGTTTGGCGCTCAGGGGCGACATCAGGATGCGGGCACCAACGTTCGCTTTGGTCTCGCCGGGCAGGAGGTGAGCAAAATCAAAGACCAGATCTGCCGGGGAGTGGGCGATGCGCACCAGATTCGCGTAAACGATTTTCAAGTCAGAGGCCACTTCCAGGGTGGGGGAGGCGGGCCGAGGCGGGGGGAGAGTCATGTTTATCTCCAGATGAGTTTAGAAGGGGATATCCGGTTCTTCTGCGGTGGCAAAACCAGCTCCTTCGTCCGCTGCAGGGGCTTCGCCTTCGCCGCGCGGGGTCAGGAAGCGTACGGTCCCCGCCGTGACCTCGAATGAGGCGCGCGGACTGCCATCCTGACCGGTCCAGATGCGTGGCCCGCCGGTGGCCGGGTCAGCCCTCAGGCGGCCCTCGACGAGCACCTTGTTGCCTTTTTTGAGATACTGGTTGCAGGTTTCAGCCTGCTTGCCCCAGGCCGAGACGCGGAACCAGGTGGTCTCTTTGACCTGTTCACCGGCGTTGTTGGTGTACTGGTAGCTGGTAGCGACCGAGAAATTGGTGACAGGCTGTCCGGAGGGGGTATAGCGCATCTC
>JBDRTP010000237.1:0-2327 GCA_043823965.1 Chloroflexota bacterium | reverse complement strand
GATCTTGTGGACGTTTTCCGCATTGGCTAATTGCTCCAATTGCGAGTCCGTCAACCCGACTGTTACTTTGCCTTCCAGGACGGCAATCGTGGCCGGCATAGCGCCTTCCTGGCGGATCACCGATTCCATATTTCGCGCCAGCGTCAAATTCTGCGGGCGCGGCAGCCCGTGCGTGATGACGGTGGATTCGAGGGCGACGATGGGGAGGGGAGGGCAAATTGAGGGTGAGAGAACGAAGTAATGCTGAAGAGAGGGCATGATGAGGCTCCTTCATTAATCACACTACATTCTATTTCAGGGCGCGCCTCCGATGCAGGATTGCGCGGTCAATGGCCTCGATGATAACTTCCATTGTCAGTCTGATCTCCACCTGGAATATTTTCAGCTCTCCGGATATTTTCCGTTCGTTATTACAGGGTCAGTATATACTTTTATGCGCTGCTTTGTCAAGAACCCTTGCCGGGGGGAGTGGCTAAACAAATGGGTCAACGTTTTCTGTATGTCATTCTCCCGAAGGACATCGGGACGATGTGAGACGCGAAGCGGCGAAGAATCCCCGACTTTGTAGGAGATTCTTCGCCCCCTGCGGGGTTTCAGAATGACACAACCCACGATGTTATCCACTCCCCTGCTGGGGGGGTGATGGGCGGCCAGCGCAAGGTTCAAAACTCTGCCTCAGGAAAGAAGCGCATCAAAAGCCATAATGTCACGAAAAATCTGCCGACAGGCCTTCGGCGGGGGCGCGATCAAACCATGGCTGAGCGCGCTCGAGCTGGCCGGCCAGGCGGAACAGAGTGGCCTCGTCGCCAAAGCGACCGACGAAATGCATACCGATGGGCAGCCCGGCTTCATTCCAGTAGAGCGGCACCGACATTGCTGGCTGGCCGCTCGCGTTGAAGACTGGAGTATAGGGCATAAAATCGAATGTCTTGTTGGCCAACGGCTTGATTATGCCAAGCGCATTCAACAGCCAGGCGGCATTGAGCCGGCCGACCAGTCCCACCATGAGCCGCTCTGCGCCTGTGGGCTGCAACGAGCCTGTCAGCACAGGAGGTTGAGAGAGAGTCGGGGTCAGCAAGACGTCATAACCTTCGAAGAAGCGGCCCACCTCACGCGCCGAGGCCATTAGATAGTTCAATGCATTGGCGTATTTGCCGGCGCTAAAGGCCTGCCCCAGCAGAGCCAGCGCGCTTGTGCCCGTTTCGAAGTCAGCATAAGATGACTTACGCCCGGCCAGGCCAGCGGCCCAATCAATCTCGTCGCGCGTCTCGGCCGCCACCATTGTCATAAACGCAATGGCAAACGCCTCTCTGTCAATCTGCGGCGCGGCTTCTACTAGTTCGTGCCCCAACTGCTCCAGCAAGTGAACAGTGGCTTCCAACCCTTTCCGGCAATCTTCGTGCACAGCATGGCCGAGGAAAGGGTGCGCAGTGAAGGCGATGCGCAGGCGGCCCGGCTCTGTGGTCACTTCCTGCAAATAGGGCCGCTTCGGCGCTGGGGCATAGTATGGCGCGCCCACATCCGGCCCGGCGATGGCGTCGAGCATGGCGGCGCTGTCGCGTACCGAGCGGGTGAGGACGTGTTCCTGGGCAAAGCCGCGCCAGATATCGCCAACATCCGGCCCCGTTGGAGTGCGGCCGCGCGTGGGCTTCAGTCCAAATATTCCACAACACGAGGCTGGGATCCGGATCGAGCCGCCTCCGTCGGCGCCTCCTGCCAGGGGTACCATGCGGGCAGCCACGGCCGCCGCGGAGCCGCCGCTGGAACCGCCGGGTGTACGGGTCAGGTCCCATGGATTGTTGGTTGGGCCGAAAGCTTCAGGCTCGGTATAGGGCAGCAGGCTAAATTCAGGGACATTAGTCTTGCCGAGGAGGATAACGCCCGCAGCCCGGTAGCGGCGCACAATTTCACTGTCGTGCGGCTGGGGGATGTCCTTCAATATGCGCGTCCCACAGCTCGTCGGCACGCCTTCTACGGTGGCATGCATGTCCTTTTGAAGGAAAGGTACACCCTTGAATGGACCGTCAGGCAATTTGCTTTGGGCGGCTTTGCGCGCCTGCGCATACATTTTATAGATGACGGCATTGATCTTGGGATTATGCGCCTCAATGCGGCTGATGGCCTCTTCGATCAGTTCAGCGACCGAGATCTGTTTCGTATGCACCAGTTCGGCAAGGCCCAGTCCATCGTACTTGTGGAATTCAGGGAAGGTGTTCATAGGCTCCTCATGGAAATCCAGCTCGAAAGGGTTGTAAAGTCAATACTGTTTAGTTTAGATGGTCGGGCTCCCATGCTCCCGATGGTGATGGTGAAGCATCCCGCCGGGT
>JBDRTP010000236.1:0-15372 GCA_043823965.1 Chloroflexota bacterium | reverse complement strand
CCAGGCGCGCGCCTCCTCTGCTCCGAAGGCGTTCGCCAGCGACAAGATCGGCGCGGGATGGCGGACTTTTTCGAATTTCTCAGAGGGCAATGCTCCGACGCGTTGACTGGGCGAATCGGGCGTGATCCACTCAGGGTGCTCGGCCTCGATCCGCTTTAGTTCAGCCATCAACTTGTCGTATTCGGCGTCGCTGATGAGGGGCGCGTCGAGCACGTGGTAACGATAGTTGTGGAAATTGACTTTTTTGCGCAGGTCTTCAAGACGGAAAAAGAGGGGAACGGTATACATGGACTTATTATATCAATATAGCCGGCTTCCGCTCACGCCGCCTCCGGTACTGCTCGTGGATTTCCATCACATGCTCCACTTTCTCTTCGATTGCCACCTTCAGCCAGTATTCGCCTTTCTCGGCGCTGCCCAGGCTGCCCGCGCCGTACGCGCCGGTTTGCGTGTCGTCGTCCCAGGGCGGATTGGCAACCAGCGCGCCGCCTTCGATCCAATCCATGTAATACGCGGGCGTGGCGATGAAATCCATCTCGTCTACGGCACGCTCGATGTGAATCAGCTCCGGGCGCAGGGCCAGGATGAGCGAGGTCTCCAGTTCGCAGGCGTGACCCATCCCGCCGATGGGCGATTCGCGCCTGGCCTGCAGCGCGGCGGCTCCCTGAGGGCCATTGAGATAAAGCCAGGCTGTTGCGCAGAAAATGTAAGGATAACGCTCGCCAATGTACTTGACTACATTGACCAGGAAAGAGCAATTCCCGCCGTGGCCGGAAAGCATGTAGAAGCGGTTGAAACCGCGCCCGACAAGTGTATCCATGACTGCCATCCAGAAATCCTCGAAGGCCCGCCCGCCGACATTGAACGTGCCGGGGAATGAGCGGCGGTGCGTGCTGACGCCATACGGGTAGACGGGCAGGCAGGTCGCGTAACCCGAAGCGGCTTTAGCCGTTCCCTGGCCGATGGCTTCGATGATGAGTGTATCGGTTGCCAGAGGGGCATGGTAGCCATGCTGTTCGGTGTGCCCGACTGGAAGGATGACCACTTTCTCAAGCTCATCACCGGCGGGGATGGGCGCGGAGAGTTCAGCGCCAGGCAAGACAATCTGAGGAATATCCGCTTCCAGGAGGGCTTCACGTGGTGTGAGGGCATGGATGTGCGAAAAGCCATCCTCCAGGAGATTGGCGATGAGATTCCTCGCCAGCGCACTGAAGACGGGCCTGGGTGTCTCCAGGCTGCTGCCCCGCCAACCAAAAGGCAGCCCGGGCAGGATGCCGATCTGTGTGGATGCCCCGAGACGGACAGGTAGCGCCTCGAAATCGTATCCCCAGCCCAAAGGTAGTACGAGCGACGTATCGCGGGGCAGGGCAGCCACCTCCGGGTAAGTTAATTCGTCGAAGGGGAAGAAATCATTTGGTCTCTTCTTGATCATGGCTGGTAAGAACGTGAGTCTCCGAATCGTAACGCCCGCGCAGATCGTCGCTCAACGTGCCCTCCCACAGCGGCACGCCGGCCAGATAGGCCGCCCGCCCGAGCATGTGCGCCGCCACTGGCGCAGTGGCGAAGAGAAAGATCACGACGGCCAGAGCGCGCACGCCGATGGCAAACTCGCCAAAGTGCAGCGCCGCGCCCAGCAGCAAACAGCCCGCGCCCAAAGTGGCCGATTTGGTGCTGGCGTGCAGCCGCATGAACAGGTCCGGCATACGCGCCACTCCAACCGCCGCCACACACATGAAGAATGCGCCGATGAGCATGAGCGCCGCGCTCAGGTTTTGCGCCATGGCAGTTCTCCCTTTTCGATGAAACGCGCGAAGGCCACCGTGCCCAGAAAGGCGATCAGCGCCAGCACCACGGCCACGTCCAGAAACATCGCCTGCCCGGTGGCAACGGCATACACGGCCATATAGCCCACGGCCAGAGTCGCCATCAGGTCCAACGCGACAACCCGATCGGGCAGACTTGGCCCGCGCACCAATCGGATGAACGCGATGCCCAGGGCGATACTCAGCAATCCGAAGACCAACGTCACGATCATAGTCTCTCCTGCGAGGAAATTTCTGTGTCACTCATTGTCTGTCTCCGCTCCGCGCACCAGCGCCAGTAGCCGCTGCTCGAGGCCGTCTTTGATCTCGCGTCGCACGGCCTCGGCATCCGAAGCGTACATGACATGGATATAAAGCACGCGCCGGTCGGATGAGACATCCAGGCTGAGCGTGCCCGGGGTGAGCGAAATCAGATTAGCCAGCGCTGTAATCTCGGCGTCGGTTTGCGCGTCCAGCGGGACGGCGATCACGCGCGGCTGCATGTGATGGCGCGGCGTGAGCACGTCGTAAGCCACCCGCAGGTTGGCGAGGAGCAACTCCCACAGGAAGAACAGCGCAAAACCCATTGCCTGCCGCACCTTGCCAAAGTAGGACGAAGGCCCCAGCGCGCGCCGGGCGGCCAGCAGGATCAGATAGCCTAAACCGAAGCCGATCAGCAAATTGGCCGGGCTGAACTCGCCGGTGAGCGCCGCCCAGGCCAGCGCCAGCCCGAGGTTGAGCACAAAGTAATTCATGGCATCCCGCTGGCGCGCAGCACGGCCTCAATGTACAGGGCCGGATTCATCAACTGTTCGCCCGCGCGCAGCGCCAGCGCAAAGGCCGGCCCCGCGCCCAGCCCTATCGCCAGGGTGGTCGCCGCCAGCAACACGATTGGCGCGAGCAACAGCACCCACTGGCCACCACTCACTGACTGCGAAGCGTGTTCACTGTTCACCGTTGACTGATCACTGACGACCGGCGTTTTCCAGAACGCTTCGTTCCAGATCTTCATCATCGAGAACAGCGTGAGCAGGCTGACGCCGAGCGCCGCCGTCACAATCGCATATTCCCCTTGCGCCAGCCCTGCCTGTACCAGGCCGAGTTTGGCGAAGAAGCCGGAGAGCGGCGGCAGACCGGCCAGAGAGAGGGCCGGGATAAGGAAGAGCATCGCCAGGCCCGGCTGTGTTTGATACAGCCCGCCAAGTTTCTTCAATTCAAATGTCCCGCCGAGCCGATTCACCACTCCGCTCACCAGGAACAGGTTGGTTTTGACGATGATGTGATGGGCGATGTAAAAGACCGAACTAGCCAGCGCCAGCGGCGTGAACAGTCCCAGCCCCATGATCATGTAACCGATCTGGCTGACGATGTGGAACGACAGCACGCGCCGGAACTCACTCTGCGCCACCGCCCCAAGCACGCCGGTGACCATCGTCAGCCCGGCAATGATCAATATCAGGGTATGCGTAAAGCCCGGCTCGTGAACGAAGATCAGGGTGAACACACGGATGAGTGCGTACACGCCCACTTTGGTCAGCAATCCGGCGAAGACGGCGGAGACCGCTACGGGTGGGGTGTGATACGAGGCCGGCAGCCAGAAGAATAACGGGAAGACGGCGGCTTTGATGCCAAAGGCCACCAGGAACAGTATCGCCAGTGTGGTCACCAGGCCCGTCGGCTGCGCCGGCGCGAGGCCCGAAAACTTGCGCGCCAGATCGGCCATGTTGAGCGTGCCGGCTAATCCATAGAGGAGTCCCAGCGCCGTCAGGAACAGCACCGAGGACATCAGGTTGAGCGTGACGTACTTGATTGCGCCTTCCATTTGTCCCCGCTCGCCGCCCAGCGCCAGCAGCACGAACGAGGCCATCAGCATCACTTCGAACCAGACGTACAGGTTGAACAGGTCGCCGGTGAGGAACGCGCCGCACACGCCCATCAGCAGGAAGTGATACAGCGGGTGGTAGCCAAACGCCTCGCGCGCCGGGTCTATGCTCGCCAGCGAATACAGCGCCACGGCCAGACCGATGATGCCGGCCAGCGTCACCATGATGGCGCTGAACAGGTCCGCCACCAGCGTGATGCCATACGGCGCGGGCCAGTTACCTATCTGCATCGCCTGGATGCCACGCTCTGCGTGCCATACCTCGGTCAGCAACCACAATGCGGCTGCCAGCAACGCCGCCGCTCCACTCACGCTTACCCAACGCTGGACGCGCCGCGAGCGATAAGCCAGCAAGGTAATGATGGCCGTGAGCATCGGGATGAGGAGGGGAAGCGGAAGCAGGAGGGTCATTGGTCTGTGCTCTTCATTTTATCGAGATCATCGGTGCCCACCGCCTTGTAGGCCCGGTAGGCCAGCGCCAGCGCAAACGCCGTCACGCCCAGGCTGATGACAATGGCCGTCAGGATCAGCGCCTGCGGCAGCGGATCGGCAAAGGGCGGCGCCAGCGCGGCCTCCCCGGCGGCGATGACGGGCGGGCGGGCGCGCGTCAGCCCGGCGGCGGTGAAGATCAGCAGATTGGCCGCGTGGCTGAGCAAGCCGAGGCCGATGAGCAGTTTGACCAGACTTCGCCGCAGCATCATGTAAATTCCGGCGGCATACAGCCCGCCGATCACAAAGGCGAGGATGACTTCCATGTTACTCAACCTCCTCCAGCGTAAAGATGATCGTCAGCGTCACGCCCGTCACCGCCAGATACACGCCGAGGTCAAACAACACGGGAGTGCCTACGTCCACCTTGCCCATGCCCGGCAGTGTGAAATATCCCCACTGCCCGGTGAGATAAGGGCGTCTGGTGGCGAGGCCGAGCAACCCGCTGGCGAGCGCGGTCAGCAGCCCCAGCCCGATCAACAGGCGCGGCTCGATCCACAACACATGGCGGGCCGCCGCCGATCCATAGGCGATGGCATACAGCGCGAAGGCCGCCGCCGCCACCAGCCCGGCCACAAACCCTCCGCCCGGCTCGTTGTGCCCGCGCAGGAAAAGGAAAATGGAAAACATCAGCGACAGCGGCAACAGATACCGCGCCATCGTCCGCAGGATGAGCGAGGTCATGGGTCTTTCCTGGAGCGCAGTTTGAGCAGAGCGTACACGCCGATCCCGGCGATGCCGAGCACGGTTATTTCGCCCAGCGTGTCTAAGCCGCGAAAGTCCACCAGGATCACGTTGACGATGTTGCGCCCGTGCGCCAGCGGCAACGCGTTCTCGGCAAAGTAGCCGGAGATGCTCGGATAAAGCTGCACTCCGACGACGGAGAGCACCAGCGCCGTCATCAGCCCTCCGGCCAGCAGTGCGACGAGCACGTCGCGGGCGCGCGTGCGCGGCGGGCTGAGCTGCGCGAAGCGCGGCAAATGATAGAACGCCAGCACGAACAGGATCACCGTCAACGACTCGATGGCGAACTGCGTCATGGCCAGATCCGGCGCGCCAAAGAGCAGATAGATGAGCGCCACGCCGTAGCCGGCCGCGCCCAGGGCCGCCACTGCGCCCAGGCGCGAGGGCGAAGCCACCGCCGCCAGCGCCGCCAGCAGAATTAGCGCGGCCAGCCCGATCTCGTAGAAGCGCGCATCCGGCGAAGCGACCGGCCAGTGCAGGCCGCCCCGGCGGAGGAGGGTGAAGCCGCCGACGGCGGTGATCGTCAGCACAATGATCAGCAGGTAATAGCGCAGATAACCGCTTTGCAGCACACGCGTCTGCGCGCGCGCCACCGCGTTCAGTCCGTCGAGCGCCAGCGCATAGGCGCGGGCAGGTCCCCATTTCCATTCCAGCCGTTGCAGGCCGCGCCGCACCATCGCTCGCCCGGCATACAGCCCGGCCCCGGCCAGCACCGTCCCTGCGCTCAAAACGAAGGCCGGGTTGATCCCATGCCACAATGCCAGTTTGACGTTGGCCGCCTGGCCGATGACAGCGGAGGCCGCCGCACCGACGAGCAGGCCGCTCACGCTTTCGGGAAAGAGTCCCACGAGCAGGCTCAGCCCGGCCAGTATCACCGGCCCCAGCCACAGGCTCAGCGGTGCTTCGTGTGGATGCTTCGGCGTTTCGGCGGCCCGGCCCCAAAACGGTCCCACGCCGACGACGCCCGCGACGAACACCGTGAACAATCCTGCCGCCACGACTGCTGCCGTCAGCCACGGGCCGGAGGCGAGCGCCGCTTCGTAAACGAGTTCCTTCGAGATAAAACCGAACAGCGGCGGCAGGCCGGCTATCGAGAGCGCGGCGATTCCGGCGGCGGACGCGGTGACGGGCATGGCGCGGAACAACCCGCCCAATCGGGTCACGTCGCGCGCGCCGGATTCGTGATCCACCGCACCGGCGACGAGGAACAGCGCGCCTTTGTGCAGCGCGTGCGCCAGCAACAGCACGATCATCGCCTTCAGCGCCAGCGGCGTGCCTAAGCCGATCAGCATCGTCAACGTCCCCAGCGCGCTCACGGTGGAATAGGCCAGCAACCGCTTGAGGTCGGTCTGGGTCAGCGCAAGATAACCGCCGACCAGCATGGTCACGGCCCCCACGCCGCCCACCGCGTACGTCCAGATCTCCGTGCCGCCCAGCGCGGGGTTCAACCGCGCCAGCAGATACACCCCGGCCTTGACCATCGTCGCCGAGTGCAGATACGCGCTCACCGGGGTCGGCGCTTCCATGGCGTTGGGCAGCCAGAAGTGGAACGGGAACTGCGCCGATTTAGTGAACGCGCCAATCAGGATCAGCAGAAGCGCGGGCAGGTACAGCGGGCTGGCCCGTAACGCCTCGCCGCGCGCCAGCAGTGCCGAGAGTTCCAGCGCGCCGCCCGCCTGCCCCAGCAACAACAACCCGGCCAGCAGTGCCAGGCCGCCCGCGCCGGTCACCAGCAGGGCCTGCAAAGCCGCCGCGCGCGCGGCTTCGCGTTCGTGCTCGAAGCCAATGAGCATGAATGAACTCAGGCTGGTCAGCTCCCAGAACACGAACAGCAGGATCAGGTTATCGGCCAGCGCCACGCCGAGCATGGAGGCCATGAAGGCCAGCAACCAGGCATAGAAACGCCCGATGTGCCGGTGGCCTTTGAGATAGCCGCCCGCATAAATCACCACCAGCGCGCCGATGCCGCTGATGAGCAGGGCAAACAGCAGGCTCAGACCGTCGGCGCGGAACGAAAGATGGAGGCCGAGTTCGGAAGCCCAGGTGTAGGCGAAGGCTTGCGGTTCGCCGGCCGCGGCGCGCGGCAGGAGGGCGGCGAAGTAGGCGGTCAGCGCCATGGGCAGCAAGGCGATGAGCCAGCCGGCCGCGCTGCGCCCTTGGCGGAAAAAGAACGGGACAGCCAGCGCTGCCCCGAAGCCGGAAAGAACTGCCAGGGCAATCATTCTTTTCGTGCCAGCATCCCGATAATATCGGCGCGGGTGATGATACCCGCCAGCACGCCCTCGCGCAACACCGGGACGCGCTTGAGGTTGCGCTGCGCCATCAGCCAGGCCACATGGCCCACATCATCTTCCACATCCACGCAGATCACCTCGCGGGTCATCACGTCGGCGGCGGTGTGGTGGCGCGCGCCTTCGTATATTTCGGCCAGCCGGGCCGGGTCCACCCATTGCCGGAACAGCGCGGGCAGTTTCACCGCCGAGAAGGGGATGCCCTTCTCTTTGAGAAACAGATCGCTTTCGCTCACGATGCCGACCACGCGCCCGGCCTCGCGCGAAGCGACCACCGGCACGCTGTTGATACGGTGTTCGGTCAGCAGGCGGGCAATTGCCTCGACCGTGGTGTCGGGCCGGATGGCAATCACGTCGCGGGTCATGACGTCTTTGGCTTTCATGAGATCACCTCTCCAAACCACACGCGCCGTTCCATCCATTTGGCCAGCTCCATCACGGGCGAGACGGTGAAGGCCAGGCCGACGCGGCTCAACCATTCAAAGAGTTGCTCGAACGCCGAGGTCTCTGATTCGTGTCGTACTTGACGGGGGTTTCGCATGGGTATCTCTCCTTTCTTGCGTGGACCGTCTTTCGGCGATTGCCTTACGGCCCCATCTGCATGGTCGTCCGCATTGCGCCATTCGCGATCGGCAACCGACTATTCCCCGGGCACGCCCAGCAGTTCGCGCCGGCGGGCCAGATCGGCCTCCAGCGCGCCCAGTTCTTCCAGCAACCGCGTGTGGCGCTCGGGCACAATCGCCTCTCCATCCTGGGAAGCGTAACGCTTGTAAATCTTGCTCAAATCCAGTTGAGCGATAATGTCCACGATGAAACGTGCCAGATGGCTAGCTGGCAGCGCTTCTCGTAAGCTGACGGTCGAATTGAGCGTCGATTTGCCGAAGGCCTACTCGGTAGTCGGCTGTTCTGAATTTCCTGGCCATGGTTGAAGCCTGTTCTTTCGCTAGAGAATTTCCAGAAGTGTATCATTCAATCCACAATTTTACATGGTTCTCCGACAAACTGCTAGTACCATACTTTATCAGAGAAATTGGTGCTTGACAAGCGAGAACAATTGTTCTATAATAACCGTGATAATAGAACACTTGTTCTTACTTTCGACTCGAGGAGGTCGCAATGAATACATCTGGTTTTCGTTCAACCCGTGGGGTCAGCAGCATGTTCAAAGGTGTTACCTTACAGCGCGGCTTTGCCTGGGGAATAATCATCCTCTGCGCGCTGATAGCCTTTGAAATTTTCAATTTCAGCACCACACAGTTTGCCCTGCTGGACGTGCTTGGCAATTTGTCCTTTGCAGGAATGCGTTGGGCGACAATCCTTGCGATTGCGTTCTGCGGGATTGACTTTGCCGGTATTGCCCGCCTGTTCACACCCCAGCAGGGCAGGGAGGAACCGGCCGAGGTCTGGTACCTCTTCGGAGCCTGGCTATTGGCAGCCACCATGAACGCCATCCTGACCTGGTGGGGGGTCTCGGTTGCCATTGTCAATCATAGCAGTCTTGCCGCCGGCGTCGTCGTCAGCAGCGGTACAATGACCAAGGTTGTGCCAGTCTTCGTGGCGATCATGGTCTGGCTGATCCGCGTCCTGATCATCGGTACTTTCTCGATTGCTGGTGAACGGCTCTTTAGCTCGAGCGATGACCGGCCTCGATCGCAAGCCCGCCATGCTTCCCAGCCGGCAGCTACGGCCACCTTCCGCCCACGCCCCAGTGTCGCCGCAGGTCCGATCGCCTCGACATATCACCCGGCGCCTAAAGTTGCGCGGCCGGCGGCGAACTATGCTCCCCGGACCGAGCCGACCTACCATCCCATTTCGATGAATTCTCGATCTGCTCGCGACAGCGAGTACGTCGAAAAAAACCGTCGCTCCTGAGATACCTTCTGCAGACCTAGTAGACGCTGTGCGCCGAGTAGGTGCTGCGCACAGCACCTACTCGGCGCAAGGCCTACCGATTAGGCCTTCGGTCGGGAGAAATGTCTTACCACCGTTCCGTTCCTCCTTCCAGTCAGGCAGCCGTCTCTTCCGTTAGGCCTTCGGCGCGAGGCGGCTGTCTGTCTGGATTCCTGATCCCGCCTTTGGCGGTTCTGGTGGTGGGATCCTTGCTGGCGCTCCTATCCCTGCGCAGCACCTACTCGGTCGGCTCGCCGCTGGCCTCTACCGTTTCAGCTTCGATGAGCTTGCCGGATGAAGCAATGCAAAGGGTGGTGACGGGGCTTCCCGATAGGCCTTCGGCAGGATTGGCGCCCATATTCACCCCTGAAGTGCGCTACTGGGCTGCGGAAATCCAATTCTGGGCGGCTGAATCCGGCCTGGACGCAAACCTGGTCGCGACTGTGATGCAGATCGAATCGTGCGGCAACCCCCTGGCACGTTCGCCGGCTGGAGCGATGGGATTGTTCCAGGTCATGCATTATCATTTCTATGAGACAGATAATCCTTATGATCCAGATACCAATGCCGTGCGCGGCATGGCATACTTAAAACGTTCGCTGGATGCAGCCGGGGGTGATTTCCGCCTGGCGCTGGCAGGCTATAACGGCGGAATTGGCGTGATCTCGCGTGCCGAATCCGCCTGGGCTGAGGAGACGCAGCGTTACGTTTATTGGGGAAGCGGCATTTATCAGGATGCAGTGACAACGAATGCATCCAGCGGCGCAAGTGAAAGCCTTCGTTTGCAGGAATGGTTGGCAGCTGGGGGAGCCAGTCTTTGCAAGCAGGCCAAACAGCGATTGGGGATGGGTGATGAATAACGAGTGACGAGTGAGCAGTGATCAGTGATCAGTTACCAGTGTTCAGTGACTGAAAACTGAATACTGATTACTGAACACTAAAAAGAGGCAGCCAGATGCAGAATGTTGTCCCTTTGCCCTCTTGTGAATTGACCTCGATCCTTCCCGCGTGGTGCGTGATAATCCAATTGGCAATCGAAAGTCCCAGCCCAAACCCAGCGCTCTCCGACCTGGTACGGGATTTTTCGGCGCGGTAGAAACGTTCGAAGATATGGGGCAGATCTTCCGCCGGAATTCCCGGCCCGCTATCGCGCACGATCAGCCGCGCCTGGCCGCCCACCTTGCTCAAGCTGAGGAAAACCTCTCCACCTTGCGGGGTGTACTTAATGGCATTGGAGACCAGGTTCAGCAAAACCTGTTTCAAGCGGTCGCGATCGCCATTGACCTGGATCTGATCTATCTCGGTGACCTTTAGCTGCACCCGCTCACGCGCCAGAACGTGCATCTCTTTGGAGACATCCAGCAACAACGTGTCCAGCTCGACCGGCTTGAAGTCCAGAGGCAGTTTTCCGGATTCAGCCTGGGTCAGCAGGAGCAAGTCACCGACCAGGCGCGTCAGGCGGTCGGCCTCATCCTTGATGCTGGTCAGCGATTCCTCGTCCAGGCGCTTCATCCGGCGCATCAGGTCGGCGTTGCCCTTTATGACGGTCAAGGGTGTGCGTAGTTCGTGGCTGACATCTGCCAGGAAGCGTTGTTGAGAGAGGAACAGTTTTTCCAATCGTTCCAGTGTTTCATTGAAGGCATAGATCAACTGCCCGACTTCGTCATTATCCTGGCCGCGATAGGGGATGCGCCGCGAGAGGTCGTCAGCGCGGGTGATTTGCAGAGCGGTATCTGTGACAGTTTTCAGCGGGGCCAAGGCCTGACCGACGCCAAACCAACTCGCCAATGCCGCCAGGAGTGTGGCAAAAAGAGTCATGCCGACCAGGATATTGACCAGATTGCGCAGCGTCGCATCCAGCAACGACAGACTGGTCGCGGCTTGAATCACGACAAACGGATGGCCGCCAAGAACGACCGTCATACTCAGGGTGCGCAGATGGCCTTGCGAAATATAAACATCCCGGTAGATGGCTTTGCCGGCCTGAAGACCGACCGGGTCGAGCGGTTCTTCGAAGCTGCCCAAACCAGGTGAAGCCGATACCAGGTTGCCCTGGGTATCCCAAATCTGGACGTACACGTTCTCGGCCGGATTCAATTGCGGAAGAAATACCGTTGGTCCGCCGAGTGGGTCAACATACATATTGGTGACGATTTTATTGACCACTTGAGCGAGCATCTCATCCGTCTGGCTGATCAGCGAGATGCTGATCAATGTTGTCGTGACCACCCCCAGCAGAAGCAGAATCCCCCCGGTCAGCGCCGAGTAAATGATTGTTAGACGCAGGCGCAGGGACATTTATGGGTTTTCGCGCAGCACGTAGCCCACGCCGCGCACGGTATAGATCAAGCGCGGTTCGTTTTCGGCTTCCAGTTTTTGACGCAGGTAGCGAATGTAAACTTCCAATACATTGCTCTCGCCGCCGAAGTCATACCCCCAAACGCGATCGAAGATCACTTCGCGCGTCAACACCTGGCGAGGATGGCGCAGGAACAGCTCCAGGAGTTCATGTTCCTTGGCGGTCAACTGGATGAGCCGGTCAGCGCGCGTCACCTGTCGTGAGCCGGTATCCATTGTCAGATCGGCGAATTTATAGACCTGGATGCGCTCCGTCTGTGTGCGGCGCAGCAAGGCACGGATGCGGGCCAGTAGTTCGTCCAGGTTGAACGGCTTGACCAGATAATCATCTGCGCCAGCGTCCAACCCCTGCACACGGTCCTGGATGGTGTCTTTGGCAGTCAGCATCAGGATGGGCAGGCTTCCGCCCGTCCGCAAGCGCCGGCAGACTTCCAGCCCATCCATACCTGGCAGCATCCAGTCCAGGATGACCAGGTCTGGGTGGCGGTCGCGCGCCAGGTTCAGCCCGCTCCGCCCGTCAGTGGCGATATCCACCTGGTAGCCTTCATAGGTCAGGCCGCGTTGTAGCAGCTTCAGGATCGCCGGATCGTCTTCGATGATCAGAATTCGCTCGTTCATAATGCGCCTCTGACTCAGAATATACCACAAAGGCAAAGATTTGGTAGAATGTCTGTATGCTGCTCTTGCCCTCTGGGGTTCCTTTTTCGAAGCGCTTGTTCGATCTGCTGGCGACAGGATCAGGGTTGGTGGTTATTTCCCCCTTTCTGCTCGTGATCGCCCTGCTGATCTGGATTTTTCATGGGGGGCGGATCCTGTTTTCGCAAAAGCGACCCGGTTACAAGGGAAGGCTGTTTTACATCTATAAATTTCGCACGATGAACGAGCGGGGCGCCCCGGACGGCAGTCTGCTGCCGGACGCCGAGCGTTTGACACCCCTCGGTCGTTTCCTCCGTTCCACCAGCCTGGACGAGTTGCCTGAACTCTTCAACGTGCTGCGCGGCGAGATGAGCCTGGTCGGGCCGCGCCCGCTGCTGATGCACTACCTGGAACGCTATTCGCCTGAGCAGGCGCGCCGTCACGATGTGCTGCCCGGTATCACCGGCTGGGCGCAAGTCAATGGGCGCAACGCCCTGACCTGGGAGGACAAATTCCGCCTGGACGTTTGGTACGTGGATCACTGGTCGTTCTGGCTGGATATCAAAATATTGCTCATCACGCTATGGAAGGTGCTCAAACGCGAGGGTATCAGCCAGTCGGGTCACGCCACGGCAGAAGAGTTCATGGGCAGCCGGCAGGAGGCAGTAAACAGTGACCAGTGATCAGTGTTCAGTTTTCAGTGATCAGTTTTCAGTGTTCAGTGGATAATGGTACCTGGCTCTTCGCACGTCGCATATTGCGCGCACTCTTGACACTGGATAGGCGCGGGATATAATCCTGCCCATCAAACGACGAACGCTGGAGAGAAGTACCTGCGCAATCGCCCAGAGAGCCGCCGTAAGGTGCGAGGTGGCCGGCCAGGCAGGGAAATCCACTTCGGTTCCCCGTGGGGCGGATTGTCAATCCGCCTTACGGGCAGTCGCCCTCGCAGGGGTTTGCCGTAGGGGCAGGTTTCATACCTGCCCATTCCACAAACCGTAAGAGAGCCAGGAAGCACCCGTTAGCGCGCAAGCCGAGGTTGCCCTCACCCCCAGCCCCTCTCCCGAGGGGAGAGGGGAGAAAAGCAATGAAAGCAGGTGGCATCACGAGTCGCCCCCTCGTCCTGCCGAAGGCATATTCGGCTATGGGTAGGGGGCGCATTCTTTTTCTTCAAACACAAAGGATACAAAGGCACACAAAGGAAAACCTTTGTGAATCTTCGTGCCCTTAGTGGTGAGTCACCGATGGAGGTGCACCATGCTCGACATCAATCTCATCCGCGAAAAACCCGACCTCGTCCGCAAGGCGCTGCGAGACCGCCAAATGGACGCCGCGCCGGTTGATTCCATCCTGAAATTGGATGAAAGCCGCCGCGCCATCCTGAATGAGGTCGAGGCGCTCAAGGCCGAGCGCAACGCCGTCTCGAAGGAAATCGGGCAGATAAAGGACGCTTCCACGCGCCAGGTCAAGATCGAGGCCATGCGCCTGGTCGGGGACAAGATTTCTGCCCTGGACGAAGAACTGCGCAAGGTCGAAGAGGATTTGCAGGCAGTCGCGGCTGCCATCCCCAATATTCCCGACCCGCGCACGCCGATCGGCAAAGACGAAAACGAAAACGTTGTCCTCAAGTCGGTCGGGCAAATCCCCGAATATGACTTCGAACCTAAACCCCACTGGGAACTCGGCCCGGCGCTTGGCATCCTCGATTTCGAGCAGGGGGTCAAGATGACCGGTTCGCGCTTCTACGTGCTGAACGGCGCCGGGGCGCGCTTGCAGCGGGCGCTGATCGCCTGGATGCTCGACCTGCACGCCCGCCAGGGTTACACCGAGAAATACCTGCCTTTCATGGTCAAGGCCGCCACACTCTTCGGCGCGGGTCAGCTGCCCAAGTTCGCCGATAATCTCTATCACGACACGGAAGAAGACCTGTGGCTGGTGCCAACCGCCGAGGTGCCACTGACCGGCCTGCACATGGATGAGATCCTCGACGAGGCCGCCCTGCCGCTGTTTTACACCGCCTATACCCCCTGCTTCCGCCGCGAGAAGATGAGCGCCGGCCGCGACGTGCGCGGCATCAAACGCGGCCACCAGTTCGACAAGGTCGAGATGTATATTTACTGCCGCCTGGAAGAGTCAGACATCATGTTGGAAAAGATGCGCGCGGATGCCGAGCAGACCTGCGCCGAGCTTGGCCTGACCTATCGTCTCAAGCAGTTATGCACCGGCGACCTGGGCTTTGGTTCGGCGATCACCTACGATATCGAGGTCTGGTCGCCGGGCTGCAATGAGTGGCTGGAGGTTTCGTCAGTCTCGAACGTGACCGATTTCCAGGCACGCCGCGCCAACATCAAGTACCGTCCTGCGGATGGCGGTAAAACCCGCTTCCTCCACACGCTGAACGGTTCCGGCCTCGGCCTGCCGCGCACGCTCATCGCGGTGATGGAGAATTATCAGCGGGCGGATGGCTCGATCGTCGTTCCGGAAGTGTTGCGTCCCTGGATGGGCGGCGTTTCAGTGATCAGTCAGCAGTGATCAGTTTTCAGCCTGCCCTGAGCCGGAGCGAAGGGTAACCAGTTACCAGTGACCAGTGCCACTGAAAACTGAACACTGAAAACTGGTCACTGGTAACTCTGGAGGAAAAATGCCTGCCTGGCTACAAATTTCCATCGAAGTCCTCACCCTGACCTTCATGCTGTTCGGCCTGTTCGGGCTGATCGTGCCGATCTTCCCCGGGCTGGTGGTAATCTGGCTGGCTGGCTTGGGCTACGGCCTCGTCGCCGGATTCAGCACACTGGGCTGGTGGATGTTCGCGATCATCACCATTCTGATGCTGATCGGCTCTTTCGTTGACAATCTTCTGATGGGCACACAGGCCCGGCAGAGCGGCGCGTCGTGGGTCTCGATCGGGGCGGCCCTGGTTTTCGGCATTGCCGGCAACTTCGTCCTGCCGGTCATCGGGGGATTGATCGCCGCGCTGCTGGCCCTCTTCACTGCCGAATGGATACGCCGCAGGAACTGGCGCTAGGCGCTGAAATCAGTGCTCGGCATGGCCTGGGGCTGCGGCTGGGCGGTCGTGAGTCGGTTTATAATGGGGGTTACAATGATAGGCCTGTGGATGATCTGGGCCTGGGCGTAACCGTTTCTTCGTTCAGCAAGGAGGATAATATGCCTACAATTGTCTATGATATTCTGGATCTCTTTGGCTATCTGTTCCGACTGCTCGGCATGTTGGTCTTTGGACTGGGCGCCGGCTGGTTCGTGCTGGAGATGTTCCACAAAG
>JBDRTP010000235.1:0-3096 GCA_043823965.1 Chloroflexota bacterium | reverse complement strand
GCTGTGCCAATCGCGGGAGCAAAGATATCCAGCCCCGTGCGCTCGACAAATTCCACCGACTGCTGCGGATTGGCCAACTGCGCTTCATCTTCCGCGACCTTGACCTGGTCCTCCACACCGCTCACGGTGCCCAGCTCGCCTTCGACGGAGATATTACCAACCTAGTGGCAGTAATCCACTACTTCCCTGGTCTGGCGGATGTTCTCCTCAAAGGATTGTTTGGACGCGTCGATCATGATGTTGGTGTAGCCGGCGTCTGCACACTTCTTGCAGTAATCCACCTCGGTGCAGTGATCGAGGTGCAGGCAAATGGGGATGGGCGCTGATGAGGCGATGGTGCGGTATATCGCTACCATCACGTCTGTACCCAGGAACTTGGATGGCTTGACGGAAGTCTGGATGATTACAGGCGACTTCTTCTCGATCGCGGCGTCCACCACCGCTTCGAGCTGAAGTAAGTCCGTGATGTTGAATGCGCCGATGGCATACTTGCCCTTGGCCGCTTCAACCATGATCTCTTTTGCGTTTACGATGGACATAGGTACTCCTTTTGTTTAGGTGTCTTGCGAAACTTGAACGCTTTCTTGCATAAGGATGAAAGATGAAGGATGAAGGATGAAACCAATCCCTTCATCCTTTTTCTGCTTCATCCTTGCTTTCCGCATTCTGCCTTCTTCTTTCCACTTACTCACTACGCAACACGCATCACGCAACTTCAACTTCACTTCATCCTTCATTCTTCCGCCTTCATCCTTTCTTAGAAGCGTCCTTCAGCCACTGCTCCCAGCGATAATCGGTCACGTGCTGGCGCAGGCGGCCGAACCACAAGTCCGCGTAGCCCTGGAAATCCTCCTTCAGTTTTGAAATACCGGTCTGGGTTGTCCCCCACATAGCCTCATGCAACTCAGACATCGGCCACATCAACTTGAGGCGGGCAAAGTTCCTGGGCGTCACTTCACCGAAGTATTCTTGCAACAACAGGCGCACCTGGTCGTCGGTCAGACGGTGATGGTGGGAGAAGTTCGCCAGGTCAAAGAAAATATCGCCCATGCCGGCGTATTCCCAATCCAGCAGGCGCACCTCGCCGATCTCTCCGGGGACTTCCTCATCCAGCCAGTTCAAGTTGAGCAGGTCGTCGTGGCAGGGAGTGGGGATGTAGGGGTCCTTCGAGAGCGCCTCTTCGACTTCGCCCTTCTTCTGCATGATCCAATTCCAATCGAACGGGAACTTGCAGTTGTTGCTTTTGGAAATCTTCGTGAGCATCTCCACGCGGCGGAAGACGTTGAACTCGCCCTTCAACTCCGGCGCGCGTCTGTGGAAGAGCCGTACTTTACGAACCACGCGGACAATGTTATCCGGCTTGATGATCTCATCAGGCGGCAGGCGTTTGCCATTCACAAAGCGTGTGACAATATGCCCTTCCGGCTCGATAAAATACACGACCTCCGGAGCAATCCCCAATTGCCCGGCCGCAAAATTGGCGGCATATTCCACATCGCGGCGAATGCCAAGTTGATCGGTACCCTCGCCCGCAAGGCGGATCACATACGACTTTCCGTCCGCGTCGATCTTAAAGTTCAGGTTGGTAATACCGCCAATGAGCAGAGTCTTCTTCACATTCTTTGACTCGGCCAGAAATGGCACGCGAGCGACAGCTTCATCTATCGTAAGGGTCATGGCTATTTTCTTGAAGATTGGAATTTATGCGAAGGCTTTCCGTAGTCTTGACAGAAGTCAGGGCTGGATTGGGCAGATACCTCCTTCCGGTTCGTCGGTTCACACGCAGACCTTTGAACTGCTACGCCCGAATGCGCTCTCCTTTGGGATCCCATAACGGCGTCTGCGCGACCTCTGCGCCAACCTGTTCCCCAAAGAATTCAATCTCCAGTTTTGTGCCTGCCTTGGAGTATTCGATCGGCAGGTAAGCGTAGACAATACTCTTTCCTACTGAGTAGCCGTATCCGCCAGCGGCCACCCATCCAATGGTCTTATTGCCGGCCCGGATAGGTTCCTTGCCTGATGCAATTATACGACTATCGGATAGAGTCATGCAACATAATTTTCGCGTCAAGCCGGCTTCTTTATGTTTGAGCAGGGCTTCCCGTCCGATGAAATTACATGGTGAGCCTGTCGAACCATCGCCTTTATCCAATTTGACCGCAAAGCCCAACCCGGCTTCATAGGGTGTGTAGTCCGGGCTGATCTCGCCGCTCCAATAACGATAACCCTTTTCGAGACGCATGGTGTCTATGGCTTTGTAACCGGCCGCAACGATTCCTTCGGGTTGCCCGGCCTCCCACAATGTGTCCCACAGGCGCAGGCCATATTCCATTGGGCAGTAAAACTCCCAGCCCAGCTCGCCAACGTAGGTGACGCGCGACGCCAGGGCGGGTACGTCGCCGACTGTGATCCGCCTGGCTGTCATGTACGGGAAGCTCGCATTGGACACGTCATCCTGGGTAACTTTTTCCAGGATCTTGCGCGCCTTGGGTCCCCACAGACCGAGGCAGGCGTAAGATGAGCTGACATCCTCGATTGTCACCGAGTCATCTTCGGGCATGTTCAGAGAAAGCCAGGACAGGTCGTGCTGTCCAAAGGCGGTGCCGGTGATGATAAAGAAGCGATCCTCCGCCAGGCGGGTGACGGTGAAATCACATTCGATCCCACCGCGCTTGTTCAAGCACTCGGTATAGATGACCGTCCCTACCGGCTGGTCGATATCGTTGGCGCACACATAGTTCAAGAAGGCCAGAGCGCCCGGGCCGCGCACTTCGAACTTGTTGAACGAGGTCTCGTCGAACAGGCCGGCGTTCTCGCGTGTCATAAGATGCTCGTAACCGATGGCGCGCGACCAGTTGTGATGCGCCCAGCCTTTTGGTTCATGTCCATGCGTGGCTTTCTCTTCATAAGGCTTGAACCAGTTGGGGCGCTCCCAGCCAGTTTTCTCTCCAAGGTGGCAGCCCAGTTCCCGCAGGCGATAATAAGTGGGGGAGAGCCGCAGGCCGCGGCGGGAGAGGCGCTCCTCGCCGGGGTAATGAATATCGTAGTACTGGGTATAAGTTTCAATGGTGCGCGCCACGGTGTAATCCTGGCTGT